>JAHELX010000856.1 GCA_024643945.1 Anaerolineales bacterium | reverse complement strand
TCTTCATCGTCTCCTGCCGCACCGGTGACGGGGTGGAGGACTGGACAACCTGGCTGTTGGATAGACGATAATGATGCGCACAGGTTTCAAACCAGCGACTGGCCGGTCGCCTGTTGGGCAGCCTCAAGCCAGTCGGCGTGATCCAGGACCTGAATGGTGCACATGATCTGGCGCAGACATCGAGAAATCCTGATAATCTCTGCGTTCTTCCTTGTCATCGGGCTAGTGTTCAGTCTTGTTGTGCCCGTCTTTGAGGCACACGAAGAAGAAGCCTATTTCCGGTATGTGCGCCACATCGCCGAGGGCCATGGATTGCCGCTAGTTCCCCCCGATGTGTTGTTTCCACAAGAGCATCAGGCGCCCCTCTACTTTCTTTTGACAGGAACACTCATCTCTCCGATCGACCTCTCTGAACCGGCTTTGCCCCGGCGTAATCCGTACAGCATAACCGTACCTGGCCCTATCGAGGATAATCGTAACGCTTACTACCATACTTCCGATGAGGCTTTCCCGTTCCGGGGAACAATTCTTGCCATTTATCTGGGACGTCTTGTTTCTCTCGCCATGGGAATGTTGACAGTGCTGGCCACCTATGCTGTTACCTGGGAGCTTTTCTCACCGATCTCTCCCACGCAAGGACACAATGCCCGGCTCTGGCCGCAGGGACCCCCGGCGCACAAGGTGATTGCGATAGGGGCGGCCACCATCAATGCCTTCAATCCCCAATTCATATACGTCGCCAGTGGCATAAGCAATGATTCGACGGTCGCTGCTTGTTCAGGGTGGGCCTTGTTCATGACACTGCGCATTCTCCGACGGGGAATAACCTGGCAACGTTCTTTCCTGCTCGGCGGCATATTGGGTTTGACAGCATTGTCTAAACTTAATGGCCTGGTAATATTCCCCATCTCCCTGCTGGCCCTGGCTATTGCTGGAGTGCGACAGCGTGATTTAAGGCTATGGTTTAAGCACACGCTTGTGGTTGTTATGCTGGCATCTCTGATCGCAGGTTGGTGGTATGTGCGTAATTGGGTGCTGTATCGTGATCCGTTCACCCTCAACCTCGCCTTGGAGCGCTGGAGTGGTGGTAAAACCCGAGGCTTTGAAGAGATCTTGACCTTTCTCCCAGGAATCGAAGTAGGCTTTTGGGGGCTTTTCGGGCACGACAACCTGCTGATGGACCCTTTTATTTACGATGTTCTGCGGATACTTGACAGGCTGGCAGTAATTGGACTGGCGTTTTGGATCATCCGCGCGGGGGTTGGTGGTTGGCTGCTTAGGTCAGGGCATTCTAAGAGCAAAATCCCTGAGAATCGGCGTCAGGCAATGGACTCCTTTTGGTTAGGACTTGGGCTGGTAGCCCTAACCTTCATTGCCGCGCTCGCCGGTCTCTACCGATGGTTACAAATCACGGATTTACCCGCGGGGCGCTATCTCTACCCGGCTATCTCAGCCGTTAGCTTATTGCTGTTTTTAGGGCTGTGCGGCCTGGTGCCTGTTCGCCTGACGCCCATCTTGGTTGGGACAGTGGGCGTCGGGCTACTGACCTTGTCGGCGGTGACACCGTTTCGTTACATCGCCCCAGCCTATACCAGACCACCTCTCATCTCCAGCGACGAGACGATTCCTAACCGAGTGAACATCTCGTATGCTGACCACATCGAACTGGTAGGTTACGAATTCAAGGAAGCTGAAGTCAAGCCGGGGGACTGGCTGCACGTTACCCTATATTGGCAGCTTATAAGGCCACCGAACGCAGACCTGACCGTCGCGTTGCGAGTCCTCGGTCGGGACGACGCTATCGTCGGTAGCAAAGACACTTTCCCGGGACTTGGCCGCTATCCAACCAGTCTGTGGGAACCTGGATTCATTGTTAAGGACACCTACCCTATTAAAATCTCCCCTGATGCCAAGACACCCACACGCCTTTCGCTCGACGTATCACTCTACCACCAGCCCACTATGTTCGTGTTGCCCAAATTCGACCGTTCAGGCAACGAAGTCAGTCGACTGAAACTGGGCGAAGCAAGACTGAACTCGCCTGACTCCAGGCCAATCCCACCATCGGGTATGCCAAATTTCACCCTGGGGCAAGAAATAGAGCTGGTCGGCCATTCCATTAACAGGACACCACCTTATAACCCAGGAAGTGCACTGAACCTGACACTTTACTGGGAGGAGCTAACGCATTCAGCAACTGACTACACAGTATTTGTTCATCTCTTAAATCAAGATGACCAGTTTGTGACAAGCTGGGATGGACCTCCAGTGAACGGCTACTATCCGACCCACCTATGGTCGCCGGGACAAGTTGTGGAAGACATACACCGCCTGACACTTCCGACTGACCTGCCCCAGGGGGAGTATCATCTCGTTCTAGGTCTATATCAGCTTGATACATTGCAAAGACTACCAGCTTTTGATGCTCAAGGAGAGAGACTTCCCAACGATGCCATTCCATTGTTGACTTTCTCAGTCGAGGAGGGAATCAGGTAAACACGTGTCAGCGGATGACAATCTGCCGTCCCATGGGTACCCTAATAATTCGCGGGAAGGATACGAGGCCTAGAGAGTCAGGCCGAGGACTCTCTTCAGTACTAGCTCGGCAGGGCGTGTCCTGAGAGCCCGGATCGCGCGCAAGAGCATCTCAACCACAACGAGCGTAGATATGATGAGGGCTACAGCCAACAAGGGCTCTATGGGAGCATGATCTGCTAAGATAGTATGACCACCGTTAACCACGGCGATCAGGAAGCTGCTACAACCAAGCACGTACAGGCCAAATAACCGCATTCTTAGTTCCTCATCATT
>JAHELX010000164.1 GCA_024643945.1 Anaerolineales bacterium | reverse complement strand
AGTATAATCTTTACATTTGAGCTTTTTTCTCGTAACGAGAAATGTTGCAAGCCAAATTTCTGTACAATTGTTCCCCCAAGCATTGGCGCCCATATAGCGCTCCCACTGGTTTTGCATGATAGAAAATAAGAGATTCCCAAATTCGATGAGTGCTTCCAATACAGGACACGAGGCGCAAGAGCAAGAGCGATTCGACGATCTCACGATCAGAGTCGCATGGCACTACCATCAGCACGGTTGGACCCAAGAGCAGATCGCGCGTAAGTTTCGCGTGTCGCGCACCACGGTGGCCCGGATTCTGCAGCGAGCGCTTCAGGAAGGCCTGGTGGAGATTCGTTTCGCGCCACAACCTCAGCGCATGATGTTGCTTGAACAGAAACTCTGCAAGCAGTATGGCCTCGAGGAAGCCATCCTTGTCCCCTCTCTTTCCCAGGAAACGGCGCTACGCACTGCCCTGGCCAGGGCCACGGCCAATTACCTTGAGCGCTCCCTCGAAAATGGTATGGTAGTGGGTCTCGGCACGTCTCGTACGCTTCATGAGATGGCCGATATCTTTGCCCCTTCCCGGAAGATGCCCAATTGTGTGTTTGTGGAAATGGTCGGTGGAATTGCGGCTGAGGACCCCCGCTTTGATACCTACAACGTAAGCTGGAAGCTAGCCGGGACATGTGGTGGTGCCGCAAGACATCTTTTTACGCCAGCAGTTGTGAACACGTTGGACGTCAAGCAAGCGCTGGTGAACGATGGACATATAGCGGGGACTTTTCAGTTAGCTGCGCAATGTGACATAGGCGTTGTAGCCATAGGTGCCTCTGGACCAAACTGCCCCATACTACAGATGGCAAAATGTGATGCACACATCATTGCTGATCTGCAAGCCAGGGGGGCCGTGGGCGAGATCATTGGGCGCTTCTATGATATTGAGGGAAAAGCCATTGGCTACGAATTGGATGATCGCCTGGTCGGGTTAGACCTGGAGCGAATCAGGTCATTACCCTTCGTTGTCGCAGTCGCAGCAGGGGAAGGACGAGGGCCGGCGATCTTCGGAGCCCTCCGTCAGGGATTCATTAAGGTGCTTGTCACCGACTTTGATACCGGCACAGCCCTGGCCGAATCACCTTCTTCAGGACTACGCTGACCATTCAAATTACCCTCCGTCTGGGAGGAGCCGCCGTGATCTCGATGGCGGCGCACAGCGTTTGACCTCCAGCCATACTAAGTACTCGTCAAAGAATAACCTCCAAGGAGAAGGAACCCATGCCCCATTCCGACAAGCTCTCAATGCTTTCTGTAGAAGGAAAATCCCTACGGATGACTTGGACCTGGTTCAGGGACGCCTACACGGCTCGTGCTGGAGGAGGTATCTGGTATGAGCGTGAGGGGCGATGGCAAAAGGTTGCCGAACATGCCGAAGCCAGTTGTTTCCTCATTTCGGACTCGGGTGAGGAGCAGTCGAGCAGCCCCATACAGGGCTCCTTCAGGAAGCTGGGTGAGGTCCAGGAGGTCAATCTAACTCACCCCCCTCTCACTGTCGCTGGAGTCACCTGGACGATAGAAGAGCGCTGGCGCATTGGGACTGGCGATAATCGTCTTCATTGGCAGTTTGTTTATACGCCCTCTGGGCCGGTTGACGATCGTTGTCTTCTCAGCACCAGCTTTAGCGTGTTCCCCAGCGTATGGCGTGTCCATACGCTGCCTTCCTATTGTGGCTTCTATGACGGGATCGCTTTCGCGATCTTTCCTCGTCCTGAGGATTGTTGGTGGATGCGAATCGAAGGCCCTCGCCTGGTTCGTCATTCTTATCAACAAACCATCTGGGATATGGGCATCCAGAATGTTCACTATCCATTCACGTACTCCCCGACAAAGGTGGTGCAGGCGGGTCATCGGCAGCCAGTTGTGCTGGAAGGGTTTTTCCTGGTCGACCAGTGGGGTCCGGAGCGCTTGGTCTCGGAGGTACGAGCGCCCTTTACCCCTGAGCCAGCTTCTCCCCCGGCACGTCCGCTGCCAGACGTGGAAGATTTGGCTTTTGAAGCCCTGGAAAGGGCCTTTGCTGACGCCAAAGAAAGTGGCTTCTTCGCCGAAGACGAAGGGGCTTTCACCGATATGGTCCAATCTGATGGTTGGAAACATCAGCACGACGATGCCGTATTCGGCGCGGGTTTCAGTTGCGGCTATTCCGGGCATGCGCTCATTCCCCTGCTGCGTTACCACCAGCGCACGGGCAACCCCAAGGCCAAAGAGATGGCCCGGCAGATTGCGAACTGGTTGGTTCGCTACGCTCAGACGCCCTACGGAGCCTACCACAACCTCATCGATATGTCTGGCCCCTGGGGATTCGACTTTATCGCTGAAGACTTTGTCTACCCGCATACCACAGCCAAGATCGCGATAAACCTGGCGGCTGCTTATCAGGCATTTGACACAGAAGCTTATAAGAGTTCAACCGTGCGAGCCTGCGATTGGTTGCTTGGGCTTCAGCGAGAAGATGGCAGCCTTCCGTGGAAGGTGGTGGGGACGACCGGCGGTTCCGATGGTACGGAAGCCTACGCTGCGGCCACGGCTGAGGTGCTCGCGGCCTGGGTGGCCGCATGGCAACTGGCGGATGATGACCGCTATCTCAACGCCGCCCAGCGTCTGGCCGATTGGGTCATCGCAAGTTTTGTGGAACCCTGTTTCTTCGGCGGTTATATCACCGATGACCGGCCTGCAAATGGGTTGGGCCGCTGGGAAACTCCCAGTTCGCCCGCGCACAGTTGTGTCATCAATGGCCTGGCAAGCCTGTACAAGGCGACGGGCATAAAGCGTTACCTGGAGGCAGCCCGTCAGGCAGGGCATGCCCATCTTCTTTGGCAGTGGCCGTGGGAACCTCCCGAGGGATGCCTCCAACGGCGTCTACGCGGAACGACACAGGCGGCAGGGGGATGGAATTACACGATTGAGCAGACATTGGGCAACGAGTTGCCTGACGTGATCGAGGGCTTCCTGAATCTGTACGATTGTACGCAGGAGGCGCTCTGGCGCGAAGCTGCGGAGATGGCTCTTTTCTGTCTCCCAGAACAGCAATTTACGGATCCCAATGACTTGAAATATGGTACGCTCTGGGAAGGCTGGAACGTCAATTATGACCACGAAGCGCCACTGAAAGATGCTGATTGGTCGCGGGGGCTGATTGGCGGAACGAGCGCTCTCATAAATGTGCTGGAGATGTACTGGCAGCTTAAGCAGAAATATGCCGCGTAAGGCCCCAGGACTTATTCGGGACGCTGGGTGACTCTTTCCTGCGGATGGTTCAACGCCAGGAGGGGGTGCGCCGGTTGGGATGTTGAAATTATCAGTCAGCGAGGATGGTGTACTGTGTCAACTGAGCCCGGTTCAGGCAAAAACAGCGCCCTGGCACAATGGCGACTGCTTAACTTTTGGCGGGGCGGCCAGAAGGAACAAGACATGGTCGTCGGAGTGTTGTACATAATCCCCGCTTTCTTCTTCATTGGCCTGTTTATCATCTATCCGGTCCTTCTTGCTGGGCGATTGAGCCTGCACGACGTGCATCTCGTCCGCCCTCAGCGACCATTTGTCGGGTTGGAGCAGTACAAAGACATATTGGCGGATCCCCTCTTTTGGCTCTATGTGCGCAATACGATAACTTACGCAGCCATTGTCTTACCGACGGCACTCATCTTGGGCATGGTCTTTGCACTGACTCTGAACAAAGAAATGCCTTTCAAGAATATCCTGCGCGCGATGGTCTTCATGCCCTGGGTATTGCCTGAAGTGGTCGTTGCCTCTTTCTGGAAGTTCCTGCTGGACGGTAATACGGGACTCCTAAATGAAGCGCTGCTGCGCCTTCATCTAATCAGCTCTTACCAATCGTGGTTAGGCTCCCAACAGACAGCATTGCCAACCACAGCGCTCGTCATGGCCTGGCGTACCTACCCATTCATGACCATTTTGCTGTTGGCTGGCCTGCAGACGATTCCGGTGGAGTTGTATGAATCTGCTGCGGTTGATGGCGCCACCGCGTGGCAACGTTTCTGGCACATTACGCTGCCGATGATGCGCTATGTCCTGGCCGTAGCCGGTATTGTAGCCTCACTTTGGTCGCTGCAATCCTTCACCATCATCTATGTTCTTACAGGTGGCGGACCTTTTAACAGCAGCCGTGTCCTATCATTGAGCATCTACGACACTGCGTTTCGCTTTTTCAAGCTTGGACGCGCTTCGGCGCTATCGGTAATACTTTTCGTCGCCATCTTGGGTTTGGCCATCGTCTATGTCCGGCAGCTTCGGCTTACCGAGGAGGAAGAGTGAGATGCGTTCCTCTCCTGTACTGGAAACGCTGCGTGTGGTCATGATCATTGTCGCCCTTGTTCTGTCGTTGAGTCCTGTCGTTGTGATGCTGCTTTCTTCATTCAAGACGACGAACGAGGTGCTCTTGACGGTTCCGCCAACCTTCTGGCCCAAGAACTTCGTCCTGGAGAACTACTCGGATGTCTTCAAAGTTGTCCCTTTCGCTCGCTACTTGCTGAATAGCTTTATCGTTGCCATTCCGGCTACCCTCCTGGCGATGTTCTGTGCGTCGCTGGCGGCCTACTCTTTCGCCCGCCTGCAGTTTCCCCTGAGCGGCATTCTGTTCATGGTCGTGCTGGCAGCCCAGATGATGCCAGGTTCGTCGTTGGTTATTCCCACCTTTGACCTCTTGCGCAAACTGGGGTTACGCGACAATCTCTTGGGACTTGTCATTATCTATGCGTCCATTGCACTGCCGCTTTCTACCTGGATGCTCTATGGTTACTTCAAGAGCATTCCTCGGGAGATAGAAGATGCAGCTCTCATCGACGGCTGTAATCGCAACCAGCTCTTTATCCGTATAGCTTTTCCCCTGGTCGCTCCGGGGCTGGCTGCTGTGGGGATGTTTACCTTTCTCGTTAGTTGGAATGAATTCGTGTACGCACTGGTGTTAATGAACACCACCAGTCATTATACCATCTCGGTAGGATTGGCTCGATTCATGACAGAGTATTCGACCTACTACAATCGTATGGGAGCTGGCTCCATTGTTGCCAGCCTGCCGGTGCTGGTAATGTATGTTCTCACCGGCAGATACCTGATTTCGGGCTTAATGGCCGGTGCAGTGAAAGGCTAAGTGTCCGCCAAAGCTGCGAGAACGAGAATAGGAAGGAGGTGATAGCATCTCGACTATTGGTATCAGGTGCTTTCTCAGAAGTACGCTCCACCCAATTGCCAATTCAGCGTCAAAAAGCGAAGAGGAGGAATCCTATGAAGTTCAGAATCTGGTCTTTACTTCTGGTTGTGGCCCTAATGGTTGCCGCTTGTGGAGGCCCGGCAAGCACACCGGCGGCGCCAACCAGTGCACCAACTGCCGCACCGGCGGCACCAACCAGTGCACCAACTGCCGCACCGGCGGCCGAGCCGACCGCCACGCCCGTGCCTAAGGAACCCGTCAAGCTGACTTATTGGCATGTCGGAGGTCTTCTGACCGAGATTGAAGTGGCGAGGGACGAGACAGAGAAGTGGAATGCCAGCCATCCTGATATCCAGGTGGAGTTTGTGGAGGTGCCCTGGGAGGGTGCGTCCCAAAAGATGATCACATCCTGGGAGGCCAAAGCCTTGGCAGACGTCATTGCCTATCCCAGCCCGGGGATTGGTGAATTCGGTCCCATGGGCATGTATGTGGATTTGGAGAAGACCTTCCCCGAAGATGTGAAGGAGATTGCCCAGCGGATTCCGCCCGAAGCCCTGGCCACCGGCCGGCCAAACGGCACGGGGCCTCTCTATGGCATTCCTTACGGGGTTGACCTGAGTATGCTGGCCTTCAATGTAGACATGTTCAAGAAAGCCGGTCTGGACCCCGATAAGCCTCCCAAGATGTATTCTGAACTGCTCGAGGCTGCCAAGAAGTTGACAACTGATGATGTAGCCGGCTTCGCCTTCGAAGGGAAGGCCCAGTCCGCGCCCAACGAGTTCATCCGGTTCTACCTCCCGGCCATGGGCGGACGCATGGTCAGTGAGGACGGCAAGACGATTGTCTTTAATGATGAGGCGGGCGTCAAGGCATTGGAGTATATGGTCTCATTGGTGGATGCGGGGGTCACGCCCAAGAACCTGCTGGATCTCATCTACATGGACAACTCTCGCCTGTTCTTCGCCGGCCAGGTTGCCATGTATCGCGGTGCAACCTGGACACCGGGCCTGGCTGAAGACCTGGGTTTCACCGGGAACTTTGAGTATCGACTTACCTCGTTTCCAGCCGCCGATCCCGATATGGTCGTCGGGTCGAATCAACCGTGCCGCTCGGAGATTACCAGCTTTGCGGTGCCCGCTGTCGCCAGCACCGGCGAACATCCCGAAGAAGCCTGGGAGTTCGTCAAGTGGCTAACCCGCGATGAAGCGCTTAACCGCTGGATCACCGATGTACGAGCGCGTTTGCCCATCGCCATCTCCGGGCTGACCTCAGACAAGGCGAAGGAACTTATGCCGGGTGTCTACGCTTCATACCAGGACGGGACCCTCTTCGAAGGAACCTGCCAGCCAGAAAGCTTCCCTGGCCTCACGGAGATCAACCAGGTCCTGATGGCCGAGATCCAGAAGGCGTTGGCAGGACAAACAACGCCGAAGCAGGCGCTAGATGATGCGGCTGTCGAAGCACAAAAGATTCTGGATGATGTAAACAAGACGCAATAGAATACGAAGCGTAGGGTGAGTAGGTGTCAAAGCAACCGGCAAAGCTCTCTATGTCCCTGGCCTGGATGGCACCATAGATTTCCTATGAAGCTATAAGTAACACCAGTGCTGGTCGGGCCTTGATAGGCCCGGCCAGCATTCTGTAGACCATCCACCTATCTGAGGAGGCGCGGCCGAGGTAGCCAGGCAAACCAGGTGCACGAACCATCAGAACTGGAATTTCTGTGGTCGTGACGGTTGCTTATCCCGTCCGCCAGGATCAGGAGGTCAGTCAACGTGGGCAAGATACTCCTGGGTATAGATGTCGGAACCACAGGTGCGAAAGCCTCTTTGTTCACGCCGGAGGGGCGCTGTCTTGCGACAGGTCAGTCGGAGTACAACACACACTATGTGCGCCCCGGCTGGGCCGAGCAGGATCCCGAAGATTGGTGGTCTGCTGTGTGCGTTGCTACGCGCCAGGCACTTGCCGAGGTACCCGAAGGTCCCAGGCGCGTGGCGGGGGTAGCCGTGAGTTCTCAGGCTCCCACCTTACTCCCACTGAATCGCGCCGGCCGACCTGTTCGGCCTGCTCTCATTTGGATGGATCGGCGGGCCGTGGCCGAAGCAGCAAAACTGAAGGAACTGATGGGTGAGAGTACGCTGGCGCGCGTGACTGGTAACCGTGCCGATCCATTTTATGTGGCACCCAAATTGCTCTGGTTCCGCACTCACGAGCCCGACCGATTTGCCGAAACTTATATATTTGTCCAGGCAAATGGATATGTCAGCTATCGATTGACAGATAAGTACGCCATGGACAATGCTCATGCCGCTCTCCTGCAACTTCGTGATTGGCAAACCGGGGAGTGGTCAACGGAGTTATGCGAGGCATGTGGGGTGGAACCGAATCAGTTCCCCCAGACCCATCTCGGGCACCACATCCAGGGGGAGGTCACTTTCGATGCCGCCGAAGCGACGGGTCTGGCTCCTGGTATCCCTGTAATGGTTGGCACCGTCGACAGTGCGGCTGCTGCCGTGGAGGCAGGTGCTGTTGACCCAGGTGTGGCAGCAGAGATGACCGGGACCTCTACAGTTCTCATGATGCCCAACGCAGGTGGTGTGACGGAGCCAGCATTTATTGCGATGCCTCACGCTGTGCCAGGAATTGACCTGTTGTTGGGCGCCATGGCAGCTTCTGGAGCAAGCCTGCGCTGGTACCGCGATCAATTCGGGATTACTGAAGTCAACGCTGGCGCCCAACTGGGATTGGATACATACGACCTCTTAACTATGCAGGCCGCTCAGGTCCTACCGGGCAGCAACGGGGTGATTTTCTTGCCCTACATGATGGGGGAGCGATCTCCGCTATGGCACACGAATGCGCGAGGCGTATTCTTCGGCCTATCTCTGGCAACACCAAGGGGGGCACTGATTCGGGCAATCCTTGAGGGCACAGCTTTTGCACTCCGGCATAACGTGGAGGTTGCTCAGCGAGCGGGAATCGCCCTGACCGAGATCCGTTCGGTCGGTGGCGGGACCCGCAGCGCTCTCTGGAATCAAATCAAGGCCGACATTCTGGGCTTGCCCATCCTCTTGCCTGAGACTTCCGTCGGGGCACCTTTTGGAGATGCTGTATTGGTAGGGATGGGTCTTGGGCTCTATCCAGATGTCAGGCGCTCGCTGCGGGATATGGTACGCATCCGATCTCGCCACGAGCCTGACTGGGACAATCATTCTCTGTATCAGGAGTTGTACCAAGTTTTCCGCAGTATTTATGAGAACTTGCGTGGGGACTTTGACAAAGTAGCCGCCATCAAGGCCCTCCGATAGCTTATAGGAGAGGGTGGAATGAGTCCAGTGCGAATGCTAATTACGGCGCGCTTCGACAGAGCCGAACTAAAACGCTTGCAGCCCCTGCTCCAGGAGGTGCGCTTTGCCGGGTGGGGGGTGAATCGCAATAAGCTGAATGAGGACGAACTCAAACGAGAACTGGCTGATGTCGACGTTCTTGTCTCGGAATACGAGACTGTTTCCCGTGAGATTCTGGCAGCGGCCCCCAGGTTGCGATTGATGGCGTGCTGCCGAAATGAGCCCGAAGCCAGCGTGGATATCGCTGCGGCCACAGAACATGGACTGCCCGTCCTTTATCCCCCGGGACGCAATGCGGTTTCCGTTGCTGAATATACGATTGGCCTCATGATCGCCGTCGCCCGTCATATTCCCAAAGTGCATTACCTCCTCCGCTACACTTCTGACCTGACCGGTGTGCAGTATGAGGACAAGACGCCGGATCAATTAGACATTACATCCGAATGGAGTCTGGACTCGAGAGCACCCTTCAACCGTTTTCCAGGGCCTGAACTTGCGGATAAGGTATTGGGGTTGGTCGGATGTGGTGCAATTGGCAGAGAAGTCGCTCATAGGGCCAGGGCTTTCGACATGCGCGTCGTCGTGTTCGATCCTTACGTCCCCACCGCCATTTTGGATGACATCGGTGTCCAGCGGGTAAGTCTGGAGGAACTGGCTCGCACATCAGACTTCGTGGTGATGGCCGCCAAGATAACGCCGGAAACAATTGGAATGTTCTCCGCCGCTTTGATCCGGGCCATGAAACCCACGGCTTATTTGATCAATACGGCCCGGGCTGCCCTGGTGGATCACGACGCCTTATATGCGGCCCTGAAGGCTGGGCGTATTGCCGGCGCAGCACTGGATGTTTACCCCCAGGAACCGATCCCTGAAGATGATCCCTTGCGCGAGCTGGATAACGTGGTCTTGAGTCCCCATCTGGCGGGCGCCAGTATCGACATCCCTCGACGTCACAGTCGGATGATAGTAGATGATCTGCTGCGTGCTTTCAGCGGCAAAAAGCCTCGTTGGCTGGCTAACCCGGAGGTCTGGGAGAAATCCCGTTTTGCGAAGGAAGGGATCAGCTAAGTGACCTGGCGTGAGCACACGATCAACAATCTGCTCGCCGACCCATTTATAAGTATTGAGGCCACTTAATAGCCTCTATCTTCACCTTCCCACCGCCTGGCGCATGTCATCCAGATGCAGCCGGTCGTGGCGATAGATGCCCCGCATCACCTGCTCGATGCTGGTTTCCGGCCCCCAAAAGGGATGCTCTCCCCTGATCGCCAGTTCCTCCTCTGAGAGGCTGGCGAGCAGGTTCAAGGTCTCCTGGCGGGCAGCCGTCAGGTCGTCCAGTAACTGGGGCACGCCCCGTCCCTCGCGCCGCCGGAGCTGGCCCGCGTTCCAGCGGTCTATGTCGAACTCGGGGTGCATGGCTGTGTTCCCGCCCAGCCACATGCGGATCAGCCCCTGCTGCGATACCTCCGCGCCCACCAGGTGCGCCAGTAGGTCGCGTACCGTCCACGGGTCATTGCGGGTGAGGCACGTCCAGTCGCCTTCGCTCAGGCTCTCCAGGAAGCTCAGCAGGACCCGGCGCTCGGCCGCCAGTTTCCCTTTGATATTCTCTTTGTGGTCGCTCACCGCTTTCCCTCCCCCCACCGCCCTACTCCCAGGTCCGTTCGTCCACCATCGGCCGGGCATCTTCGGGGATGCCGCCCGGCTCCACGAACGTCACGTCATCTAATCCCAGGCGGCAGGTTTCCCGGACGGCGCCCTTAAGAGCTTCGGCCAGCGCTGCCTGTTCGGCCGCCTCGCCGGTCAGCTCGACCTGGAGCGTCAGCCTATCGCGCGTTTCGGGACGGGTGACGAATGCCTGGAAGCGGCCC
>JAHELX010000163.1 GCA_024643945.1 Anaerolineales bacterium | reverse complement strand
GCCCCGTAATTCGGGGATCTGGAAATAAGCGTTCTGTACCTCACCTTCCTCGTTCAGGAAGATCTCGATCTTCCCGTGCCCTTCCAGGCGGGTAATTGGGTCAATGGTGATTCGTTCCATAATTGTTACTCTCCTTGTCATCAGGGACTCAGGGATCAGGGAATCAGGGATCAGGACTCAGGGACTCAGGACTCAGGAATCAGGCCCTATCCGCGCGGATTTCAGGGCCCTGGCTCCCGATTCCCTGATCCCTGAGTCCTGAGTCCTGATTCCCGATTCCCTGAGTCCCTGAGTCCTGAGTCCTGAGTCCCGATTCCCTGATTCCCGACTGCCACTCGATGTAACAGCGATGTCGGCAACGTGAAACGGTAGAAGGTCCCCAGTGGATCTAAAATGCCGTCCAGAGTCTTCCTGACGCTGGCGTCGTCGGTGGCGTTGATGATGCTACTGATGGCGCACAGCATCTTCGCTCCCTGGTCGGTCACCTGACTGGTGGGACCGTAGCAACCCCGGCAGGGCATCCAGGCCTGGACACAGCGAGCGCCACAGCCGCCTTGGGTGGCCGGCCCCATGCAAACGATTCCCTGTTCCAGGAGACATCGCTCCTTATCAGCCTGCACCAGGTGCGGGCGGACGAAGCCGTCTACCATCTTCTCCTCTTTGTTCCGAGGGCATTCTTCGCACACTGTTGTGTTCGTTACACCCACCGTGGCCCCCTTAGGCGGGAGCTGGCCGCTGAGAATGACGCCGATCACGTCCCAAATACGCTCAGGCACCGGCGGGCATCCGGGCAGAAAGTAGTCTACATCTTCCACCTGGTCCAGGGAGCAGACCGTATCGTAGAAACTGGGCAGAGTCAACTCCCCTTCCGGCACGGTAACAGTGGTCTGGGGGCGCGCCTCATCGGGGTTGTCGGTGGACCAGGTCTCATCATAGACCCGTTCGAAGACCTGGGCTTTGTCGGCTACGTTGGCCAGGCCGGGAATGCCGCCAAAGCAGGCACAGGAGCCGAAGGCCACCAGGACCTTGGACTTTTGCCGCAAGAGGTGTGCCATGTGCTCCCCTTCGGAATTGCGGATGGCTCCGTTGAAGAGGCAGACATCAATGAACTGGTCAGGCCAGCTCTCGGCATCCTTGTACTTGAAATCCATCGCCACTGGCCAGAGATAGATGTCGGCGGCAGCGGCCAGGTCCAGGATCTTTTCATTCAGATCCAGAACAGCCACATCACACCCGCCACAGGTGGCGGCCCAGTAGAGCGCTAGTTTGAGCTTTTCGGCCATCGGAACCTCGCTGGTTATTTATAATTACCCGCCTTGCTTCTTCCAATTCAACGGCCCCAACTGCCGCACAGTCTCCGTCAGTTCCCTCACGATCCGAGCGAACTTTTCACCCTCCGAGGCTGAGACCCACTCCAGGTGCACTCGCTCTTTCTCGATACCGAACTGTTGGAGGGTTTCCTGGAGGAGCGGCACACGGCGCATGGTCTTGTAGTTTCCACCCTGGTAGTGGCAGTCGCCCGGATGGCAACCGCAGATGAGGACGCCATCGGCCCCGCTGGCCAGGGCTTTGAGGATAAAGGTGGGATCCACCCGTCCGGAACACATCACCTTGATGGGCACCACATTGGGCGGATAGTGGGTGCGGCTGGTGCCCGCCAGGTCGGCTCCCTGGTAGCTGCACCAACGGCAGAGAAAGCCAACAATTCTGGGTTCAAAGCCATTTCCGGTCATAGTCTCCTCCAGATAGATGCTGACAGATGCGGGCTGCCCCTAGCTCACTGCCAATATCCCTTCAATCTCCGCCATGATTTGCTGGTCGTTGAAGTGCCGCGCCTGGGCCGCACCCGAGGGACAGGCAGCCACGCACACACCGCAGCCCTTGCATAGGGCCTCGTTTACCCGAGCGACGCCGGACGTCGTATCCCGACTGACGAACTCAATAGCCGAGTAAGAACAGAGGCCAATGCAGACCTTGCAGCCACCGCAAAGGTCCTCGTCCACGATAGCAGTGATGGGCTCAATCTCTACCTTGCCCAAGTCAACGAGGGCCAGGGCCCCAGCCGCTGCGGCTGCTCCCTGGGCCACGCTGTCCGGGATGTCCTTGGGTCCCTGACAGGCCCCGGCCATGAAGATACCGTCGGAGACCGTCTCCACGGGGGCCAGCTTAGGGTGCCGCTCCAGGAAGAAGCCATCCCTGCTGCGGTTGATATTGAAGAGGCGAGCCACCTCCGCGGCATCGAAACGGGGCTCCAGGGCGGCGGCGAGAAGCACCATGTCCACCGGGATACGTCGCACAATGCCCAGGAGTGTGTCCTCGCACTTGACAATGAGCTTGCCCTTCTCCTCCGCAGTTCCCGCCACATCGGTGACCTCGGCTCCCTTGCCTCGGATGAAGATGACATCCTCCGCCATACAGCGCTTGTAGAACTCCTCGTAGCCCTTACCGAAAGCCCGCATGTCAATATAGAACTCGTAGACTCTTGCGCCCGTCTTTTCCCGCACCAGGTGCGCGAACTTTAGAGCAGCCATGCAGCAGACACGGGAGCAATACTCGTTATAATTCTCGTCCCGGCTGCCCACGCAGTGGAAGATGGCCACGCTTTGAGGGGGCTGGCCGGTCTTCAAGAGCACTTGCCCCCCAGTGGGTCCACCAGCGTTGCACATCTGCTCGAACTCCAGCCCGGAGACGACGTTGTCCAGCCGTCCGTAGCCGTACTGAGCTACCCGGGAGCAATCGAAGGGCTGGAAGCCGGTGGCCAGGATGATACTTCCCACCTCGATTTCCTCCTCCTCGTCTTCCATCTCGTAGTTGATGGCTTTGGCCTGGCAGAAGCGCTCACAGACGCCACACTGGCCGGTGCGGAAATGAATGCACTGATCCGGGTCGATGAAGGGGGTCTTCGGCACGGCCTGGAGGAAGGGAACTCGAATCGCCTTGGCTGGACCCAGGCGCATCTCCCGGTGCTCCAGCCACTCCGCTCCTTCGATCTGGATCGCCCCCGTGGGGCAAACCATAGCGCAGGCCCCGCAGGCGATGCAGACCTCGGAGGAGACGCTAAAGGGGGTGGTCACCTCCCGCGCCGTTCCCCGGTTCACGAAGTTGATAGCGCTGACCCCGACGATCTCCTCACAGGTGCGCACGCAGAGGCCACAGAGGGTGCAATTCTCGGCCTCCAGGCGGAAGCGCGGTCGCTCGATGCCCAACTCCTGGGCCAGAGCTTTCACTTCCGGTACCTCCGGACAGCGGGCCAGGAGGAGCTCGGCTACCATGCGACGGGCCTTGAATACCCGTTGGGTGTCGGTCCTGACCACCAGCCCCTCCAGGGCGGGGTAGGCGCAGGAGGCGGCGAGTCCCGGCCTCCCCCCGGCAATGATCTCCACCAGGCACATGCGGCAGGCTCCGTAGGGAGCCAGTGCCTCGTGATAGCAGAGGGTGGGGATACGGATCCCGGCAGCCTTGGCCGCGTCCAGGATCGTGGCCCCCTCCTCCACGTGAACCTTCCGGTTATCTATAATGAGTGAAATCATAGTACCACCCCTCTATCGCAGATCACAGCGCAGGCAGCGCCGGGCCTCCTTAAGGGCTATCTCCTCGCTCAGACCCAGTTCCACCATGTCGAAGTTCCGCACCCGCTCGGCAACCGGGGCGAAGGGCATGGGGAAACGCTGTAGCTCGACTTCTTCCACCGTCCGCTCCACAGGCGGCACATACGGCGACGGCCCAGCGACGGTGTACTCTCGGGTTACCGGCTGTCCCCGCAGGAACTTATGGATGCTCACAGCGGCTAGCTTTCCAGCGGCTATGGAATCGGCGATGGTGGAAGGACCGGTCACGCAGTCGCCGGCAGCGAAGATGCCAGGCCGCTGCGTGGCCAGCGTCTCCAGGTCAGTCACAATTGTGTTGCGTTTGGAAACCTCCAACCCATGGCCTGTGGGCAACCAGGAGAGGTCCGGTTCCTCACCGATGGCCAGGATCAGGTTGTCCAGCGGGAAAATGAATTCAGTGTGGCGAATGGGGATGGGTCGCCGCCGGCCGGTCGCATCGTAATCCCCCAACTCCATGGCGAGGCACTCAATACCGGTCAGCCGGCCGTTCCGGGTGAGGATGCGGCTGGGGGCAGCCAACTCCACGATCTCCACCCCTTCCTCGACCCCGGCATCAATCTCCCGCCGCATGGCTGGCATCTCCGCTTTGGTCCTCCGGTAGATAATGGAAACTTTCCTGGCGCCAGCACGCAGCACTGTCCGGGCGGCGTCTATGGCAGCATTGCCTCCGCCAATGACCCCCACCTTCTCACCCAGCGGGACCTTTTTGCCCAGTTTTAGCGCCTTCAGGAAATCGAGCCCATCCATGACGCCGGGGGTATTCTCGCCGGGGAGGCCCAACTTCAGGCTCTTGTGAGCGCCCACCGCCAGGAGGATGGCTTTGTAACCCTGGGCCAACAAATCGTCAAAAGTAAGGTCCCGGCCCACCGGCGTATT
Source organism: Anaerolineales bacterium (assembly GCA_024643945.1). The sequence goes on along the minus strand of JAHELX010000163.1, from coordinate 5,938 downwards.
GATCAGGATCTTCACCCCGGCTTTTTTGATGCACTCGATCTCCAGATTTAGGATGCGCCGGGGCAAGCGGAACTCGGGGATGGCCGCCGCCAGGTTGCCGCCTACTACGGAGCTGGCCTCGAAGACGGTAGGCTGGTAGCCCATGCAGGCCAGGTCGAAGGCCGCGGCCAGGCCGGCCGGGCCAGACCCGACAATGGCCACCTTCTCCAGTCGGGGCACACTGGGTTTAGGCAAGGGTTTGAAACCGTTTTTGATGACGTAATCGCCGGCAAAGCGTTTCAGCGCCTTGATCGAGAGAGACTCGCCGCCGGTCTCCAGCGAGCGACAGCGATCCTCGCAAGGGTGGTGGCAGATGTAGCCACAGGAGATGGGGAAAGGATTCGGTGCGCGGATGATCTCAAAGGCTTCCCGGAATTCCCCCCGGGCGATATGGGCAATGAAGGCCGGCACATCGGTCTTCACCGGGCAGTTGTACTTGCAGGGGACGAAGATGATCTCCTTGCAGACCATGGCCGGGCAGCGCTTGTACTTGATGTGCTGTTCGTATTCATCCCGGAAATAGCGCAAGGTGGTGAGCACAGGGTTGGGGGCTGTGCCGCCCAGGGCGCACAGGGCGGCATCCTTGACCGTGGTGGCCAGTTCTTCCAGCAGGGCGAGGTCTTCTTCTTTGCCCCGCCCGTCGGTGATGTCGGTGAGGATCTCCAACATGCGTTTGGTGCCCTCGCGGCAAGGGCTGCACTTGCCACAACTTTCATCCGTGGTGAAGGTCAAAAAGAAGCGGGCCACGTCCACCATGCACGTGTCCTCATCCATGACTACCATGCCACCGGAGCCCATGATGGCGCCAGCCTGGGCGAGTTGCTCGTAGTCCACCTGGAGATCCAAAAGGGAAACCGGGATGCAGCCACCCGAGGGGCCACCGGTCTGCACGGCCTTGAAAGCTTTCTTACCAGCGATGCCACCGCCGATGTCGAAGATTAGCCGCCGTAGGGGGATGCCCATAGGCACCTCGACCAGGCCGGTATTGTGTACCTTCCCCACCAGGGAGAAGACCATAGTCCCCTTGCTCCGCTCCGTACCGATGCCGGCGAACCACTCAGGCCCGCGGGCGATGATGGCTGGCACGTTGGCCCAGGTCTTGACGTTGTTGATGTTGGTTGGCTGCCCCCAGAGTCCCTTCTCGGCAGGATAGGGCGGCCGGGGCCGCGGCTCGCCAGGCCGTCCCTCAATGCCGGCGATCAGTGCCGTCTCCTCACCACAGACAAAGGCCCCCGCCCCCCGGCTGATCTTGAGGGTGAAAGTGAAGCCGGAGCCCAGGATATTCTCCCCCACGAGACCCCGCTCCTCGGCCTGGGCCAGCGCGTGTTGCAGGCTTCTGATGGCCAGGGGATACTCATTGCGGACATAGATATAACCCTCGTGAGCACCGATGGCGTAGGCGCCCATGATCATCCCCTCCAGGACGCTGTGCGGGTCGCCCTCCAGGATGCTGCGGTCCATGTAGGCTCCGGGGTCCCCCTCATCGGCATTGCAAATGACGTATTTCACCTCGCCTTTGGCCTGGCGGGTGACCCGCCACTTAACCCCGGTAGGAAACCCGGCCCCACCCCGGCCCCGCAGCCCCGATTTGCTGATCGCCTCGATAACCTCCTCCGGCTTCATCTCGTTGAGGACTTTGTAGAGGGAGAAATAGCCGCCCCGAGCAATGTACTCCTCAATATTCTCCGGGTCAATAAAGCCGCAATTGCGCAGCACGATCTTTCGCTGCCGGGCAAAGAAAGAGAGGTTCTGGTAGAGAGGAATAGTGTCGAGCTCAGCTACCCCACCGTCCAGGGGATACTCGTACCAGCGGTCCTCCAGGATATATTCCTCGCCCACCATGCGGGCCAGGGCATTATCCTTTAGGAGGCGACCCTGGGCCAGTTCGGTCACCAGGGCTTTGGCCTTTTCGGGGGACATCTCGCCGTAGAAGACCCGAGGCTTGCCCGGCACCAACACATCCACCAGTGGCTCCATCTGGCAGAAGCCCAGGCAGCCAGTCTTGGTCAGGACAGCCGGCAAGCCCTGCTCTTCCACCGCTCGGCCGATGACCTCATAGACCTCCCTGCCACCTGTGGCCAGACCACAGGTGGCCATGCCCACAGTGATTTTGACCTTGTCTGGGTAGAGGCTCCGCAAACCCTTTTCCTTGGCCTTTTGCAAGTCTTTCAGAGTCTTGATCTTCATAGCCTCATCTCTCCTGGGCAGGGGACTTTACCTGAGCCTTCTACCCTATCTGCCCGCTGGTGTACTCCCTGAGTACCGCTTCGATCTTAAGGGGGTTCATCTTACTGTAATACTTCCCACCGATGACCACGAGGGGGCCCAGGGCGCAGCCGCCCAGGCAGTAGACCTTGTCCAGGGTGAAGAGACCATCCCTTGTCGTCTCCCCGGCCTGGATGCCCAGGGTACCCTGGAGCTCCTCCAGGTTGCGCACTCCACCGCGCACGTGGCAGGCCGTCCCCAAACAAACATTGACCAGATATTTACCCCGGGGCGTCAGGCTGAAAGCCCTGTAGAAGGTCGCCACCCGTAGCACCTGGCTCAAGGGAATCTCCAGGCTGGCGGCCACCTGCTCCAGGGCCTCCTTAGACAGGTAATGGTACTCCTCCTGGAGGTCCTGGAGTATAGCTATCAAGGCCCCCTTCTCACCCTCGTACCACCTGATGATCTCACCGACTTTATCCAGGCTCATAGTTACACTCCTTGCAGTTGGTTGATCCTTAACTCTCCCCGCCTGACCACCTTCTGGGCCGGTACCGTGCGGGCAAAGCAGACCTCCCAGCAGATACCACAGCCGGTGCACTTAGATAGATCTACGTAGCGTTTCTTTTTCCTGATCTTCACCTTGAAATTGCCCACGTAGCCGGAGACCCCCACCACCTCGCTGAAAGTTAAAAGCTTGATCAAGGGATTCTGTCCCACGGATACCATCTTGGGGGTGAGGATGCAGGCTGCACAGTCCAGGGTGGGGAAGGTTTTGTCGAACTGGCTCATGTGCCCGCCGATGGAGGCCTCGCGTTCCACCAGGTAGACCTGCCTGCCGGCGCTGGCAATCCTGAGTGCCGCCTCGATGCCGGCGATTCCTCCGCCTACGACGAGGGTGACAGGATTCACGGGTACCTCCTTGACCTCCAGGGGCTCATGGAGGGCTACCCGCCAGACGGCAGCCGCGATCAACTGCTTGGCCTTGCGCGTCGCTGCGGCGCGTTCCTTGGTGACCCAGGAGCAGTGCTCGCGGATATTGGCCATCTGGAAGAGGAAGGGATTCAGGCCAGCCTGGGCACACGCCCGGCGGAAGGTGAGTTCGTGCATGAGGGGTGAGCAAGAGGCGACCACCACCCGGTTCAGGCCCAGATCCCGGATGTCCACCTTGATCATCTCCTGGCCGGGATCCGAGCACATGTACTTGTAGTCCCGAGCCACCGTCACCCCTCGCAGACTGGCGGCAAAACGCACAGTTTCTTCAATATCCACCGTCCCGGCAATATTCGTCCCACAGTGGCAAATGTAGACACCAATCCGTTCGTCCATCCTTGCCTCCTGATAAAAGATTCAAAATCCTCAGGCCACCCATCCAGGTTATAAGCGGTCTCAGATTTCGCCCAACTTGTATTTAGCAAAAACTTCTTCCGTGGGCACCAACTCCATCCCCACCCCCAGGTCCTTCTTAGGGAGCCCCAGGGCCACGCCCACGAGTTGGGTGAAGTAGACGATAGGCAGGGCGTAGTGGGTGCCAAAACGGGCATTGACTTTGTCCTGGTAGGCCTCCAGGTTAATGTGGCACAGCGGACAGACGGTGGCCATCACCTGGGCACCGTGCTCTGTGGCACAGGCCAGTAGGTCCTGCACCAGCCGCAGCGCGATCTCCTCGTTGGTACTCATGAGCATGCCGCCACAGCAGCGGGTCTTCAGGGGGAAGGGCATCATTTCCGCTCCTAGGCGCGCAAAAAGGTGATCCATGCTTGTGGGGAACTCCTGGTCGTCGAAGTCGCCATAGGGCCGGCTCATCTGGCAGCCATAATAAGGGGCCACCCGCAGTCCTGCCAGTGAGTTGACCGTCCTGTCAGCGATGGTCTCCAATCCTACATCATTGACCAGGATGTCCAGGAAATGCCGTGCCCGGCTGCCGTTGTGATACTCCAGGCCGACCACGGCCAGAGCCTCACTAATCGTCTTCCGTAGACCAGGGTTCTCAGCCATATAGCGGTGAGCCTTGTTGAGAACGGTCAGACAGGCGCTACACACTGTCACCAAATCTCCCCCGCCTTGTTGCTCGACCAGGGCCAGGTTACGCGAGGCGATAACAAAGGCACTCAGTTCCCGCACTGACATGTAGGCCGTGGCCCCGCAGCAGTTCCAGTCCTCAAGCTCCACAAGTTCGCATCCCAGGGCTCGTCCCACGGCGCGGGCAGAGAGGTCGTAAGCCTTGTTGCTGGTCTTGGGCGAACAGCCCGGATAGTAAAGATAGTGCATCATGCCGCCTCCCTTCCTTGAATATATTGCAGCATCTTCGCCATATCCTCCCTGGCCTTGATCCTCTCCGGCAGCAGGGGAAGACGACCATGACGTAGCAACTTCAGCCCCAAGGGCGCAATGTTGAGAAGTTTCAGGGGATTGGTGCGCAAGTAAAAACGCGCCAGAAGCTCCGCTTCGAAACCGCGGCCGTAGCGATTCACAATATCCAAGAAGGTGGTGGAGAGTATCGGCGTGGTGCCACCTCGCACACAGAGCCCGTACTCGATCCCCAGCCGCTTCAATTCGTACATGATATCTGTTAGCTTAATGCCGCTGGGGCAGCGCACCGTGCAATAGTAGCAGGAGGCGCACAGCCAAACGGTGTTGCTCATAAGGACTTTATCGAGTTGGCCAGCTCGCAAGGAGGCGATGATTTCCCGGGGAGTGTAGTCCATGGCGTAGCTGGTGGGACAGGAGCCGCTGCAGGTACCACACTGGATGCAAAGTTTGATCTTCTCCCCGCCGGGGATGTTCTGTATGTGCTGGAAGAAAACCTCGCCTAAGTGGGAGAGGTCCTTTTGGGTCATCTCTCGCGCGGTCATAGAACCTCCTGATTAGAGTCTGTACTCTTTGCTCATAAACAGAAAGCCCCTCAGCGTAGGATGAACCTACACCGAGGGGCAACGACCCCCTGGGAAAACTCCTGTCAAAAAAAGCAATCATCGCTCTTCCGACATTGTTAATTATAGCACAATCCCCCCCGACTGTCAAGGAAGATGTGTAAAATTATGTAATTTTTAACCTACAAAACCTTCTCTGCGATGATGATAGAACGGGCCACATCTACCAACTTCATCCGCTGGTTCTGGCTCATCATCTGGAGGCGGCGGAAGGCCTCAGCCTCGGTTAGTTGGCGGCGCTCCATGAGAATCCCCTTGGCCCGTTCGATTAGCTTGCGGGCCTCCAGTGCTTCTTTCAGGTCGCTGATCTCCTTATTGAGTTGCTGAAATTCCTCGAAACGCGCCCTGGCGAGAAGGATGGCGGGCATGAGATCATCTTTAGAGATGGGTTTGACCAGGTAGGCGTAGATGCCGGCCTGCGCGGCCCGCTCGGCCAGTTGTTCCTCCTTGTAGGCAGTGAGGAGAATGACAGGGATAGGTCGCTCCGCCGTAATGGCCTGAGCAGCCTCAATGCCGTCCATCTCCGGCATCTTGATATCCAGGACAACCAGATCAGGCTTCAACTCCCGGGCCAGGGCCACCGCCTGGCGACCATTGGCCGCCTCAGCTACCACCTTGTGCCCCAGGGCCTTCAGTTGCGCCCGCAGGCCCATGGCGATGACCTTTTCATCCTCGGCGATGAGAACGCGCAACTCTTCCACCCCTGCTGACCTCACTCCGGGAAGAAGATCACAGCCTTCGTGCCGTGATCTCCATAGAGG
>JAHELX010000855.1 GCA_024643945.1 Anaerolineales bacterium | reverse complement strand
GGCCAGATCGGCCACGTCCACAAAGCGCGTCACCGCTCCCAATTCGGCGAAGAGACGGTTGAGCAGCGTGTACGTCGCGCCATACAGGTCCAGCGCAGCGACGACGGCCGTCCCGGAGCGTGCCCCGGCCGCCAACAGCGACGCGTGAATCGCGCCCATGCCTGAGGCAAAAGCGTGGGCGGCTTCGCCCTCCTCCAACTCTGCCATAACCGACTCGAAGGCAGCTACTGTCGGGCTGCCGTAGCGGGGATAGACGTAACCCTCGCGCGTGGTGGCAAAGATGGCGTCCAGGTCGTCCAGGCTGTCATACAGGTAGCCTACCGTGGGGTGAATGGGGCCGACGACCGGTGTGTAGTCGGGATGTGGGGCACGCTCGCCGGCGTGGACGGCGCGGGTAGCAAATGCTTTACGCTGTAAATCTGTCATTTGGGACCTCCATAGGTTCAGATGTGGGTGGCCGGCAGCGGCCAATGGGTAGTATACCAGCTTAGCAAGCTATTTTCAATATAGCCCTTTTAGGCTAGTTAAAGACGTGACATAACAGCGATTTTGTGATATAATCTGAGTGAAAGTCCATTCTCACGAGTGGCTGAACATGAACAATGGGGAATACGACCTGACCAACTCCAAAGCAGCCCTCGGAGCTCGCCTCTCCGTATGGCTGCTTTTTATGTATCTCTGCCAGTAACTACTCGGCAATCGGGAGCACCACAATGACAGCTTACGACTTGATGACGATCATCCTAACATTAGAAGGCATTCTGTATATCCTCATCGGGGGCATCGTCCTCAAGAGACGCGGTTTTCAGGAACAGGTCGTGCGCTGGTTAGTTCTTTACGCGCTGGTTTCGTGTCTCTGGGCGTTGGGCCAGGCTTTTTGGCGACTGGGGCGGCTGCCTTTCGTTGCCGACGACGTCTTGATGCGCATGCCGGTTTACGGGGTACTGCTCCTGTCCTGGCTGTTCCTACATTTGACCCGATCCTTCCTGCGGCTGGAGCGGCCTGGGTGGGGCTGGTGGGTATTGGGTCCGGCCTGGGTCATGCTGCTGATCGGCCTCGAAGCCGACCTGGTCGGCTTACCTGAGGTATTGTGGAACCGGGATGGATGGTTCCTACACCGCCAGGGCCTCATCTCGGGTGCACTCATCCTGGGCTGGGCGATTTTTATAGGTGGAGCAGCCCTGCTTACTGTGAGGTCCTATCGCCAGACGCAACAGCCGCTGCACCGAAACCGGATCACCTACTGGCCGCCGGCCCTGGGTTTTATCGTCGCCGGCGATGTGCTGCTCTTCGCCGGGCACGAGGTGCTGGGCAGCGGTCTGCGTCTGGTGGCTATCCTGATCGCCACCTATGTCGTGGTTATCCATCGCCTGCCCGACGTACGCCAGGCAGCACGGCGTACGGTGAGTTATCTGATCATCACCCTCCTGGCGGTAGTGCTCTACACATCCGGCCTGGTTGCTATGCAGTACGCCTTTCAGGCCGCGCCCGGCTACAGCCCCTTGTTGGCCGGGGCGGTCATGGCCCTGATCCTGGCCATCCTCTTTCAGCCCCTTTTAGACATGGTTCAACGCCTGGTAAGCCGGTTGATCACCGGGGCCAGATTCGATCCCAGCCATACGCTGCGCGAGTACAGTACGAGTATCAGTAACATCCTGGATCTGGAACTTCTGGCAAATGTGATGGTGAGCCTCATCGCCGAGGCAATAGGTATTCGATACGGCCGGCTGTTCCTGGTAGATCACGAAGAGGAGGAAAACAGAGACGGGCTCTTTCGCCTGCGGGATGCAGGGGGCATAGGGAATAAAGAAACGAACCCGAAGACACTGGCCGCCGGCAGCCCTATCGTTGAGCATTTGCGACGCGAGCGCCGTCCCCTGACGCAATACGATATAGATTTGCTCTCCCAGTTCCAGGAGGTCTCTTCGAGCGAGCGCGCCTGGCTATCTAGCCTGGACGTGGACGTCTACGTGCCCATCCATGGCAAAGGGGACTGGATCGGCTTACTGGCGCTAGGCCCTAAGGCTTCTGGAGACCGCTATTTTGACGCAGACCTGGCCTTACTCGGCATGCTGGCCGATCAGACAGCGGTGGCGTTGGAGAACGCCCGGCTTGTCGAGGACTTGATAAGTACTAACGATGACCTGGGGCAGGCCTACGCCGCCCTGGAGCAAGCTAACCGACAGTTGCAAGAGTTAGACAGGCTCAAATCGGCCTTCATCGGCGTCATTACGCATGAACTACGTACCCCTTTTGCCAACATTGCCTTTTCTTTAGAAGTGCTTGAGCGTCACGGGCAAGAGCACCTGCCGCCCGAATTGGGCGAGCAACTGGGGCAACTGGCCGACGGCATCAAAGCGGCCAGGACGATGGTGGACAATCTGGTTACCTTTGCCACTTTTCTCAGCAAACAGGGCGAATTACGCCTGGCCCAGATGGACTTCGGCCAGGTGACCCAAGATAGCATGCTGCCTCTCAAGCCTCTGGCCGAATCCAAGGGCGTCACCCTTCACATGGAAGTACCAGAGAGCCTGCCACCGTTGTCCGGTGATCGAGAACGCCTGGGGGATGCGGTGTACCACCTGGTTCACAACGCGATCAAGTTCACCGGAGCGGGCGGCGACGTGTGGGCTAGATGCCAGGCCAGAGATGAGGCAATTCGTTTTGAGGTTCAGGATACCGGCCGGGGCGTGCCAGCCGACAAGCTGGAGACGGTGTGGGATGGCTTCACGCAGATGGCGGATCCGCTGCGCCGGGGTGTGGAAGGACTGGGACTGGGCCTGGCCCTGGTTAAATATATTGTCAACGCCCATGGCGG
>JAHELX010000854.1 GCA_024643945.1 Anaerolineales bacterium | reverse complement strand
GCCTGGAAACGGGGTCAATCTGGTCGCCTGCAGTGTTTCCACGTTGGCCTCCAGCAGAAACTCCAGTGTCCGCTCGAACACATCCGGCGTGTCGTTGTCACCGCCGAACATGAAACCGGCGCACACCCCGATGCCGGCCGCGTGCAGTCTGCGAACGACCGCCAGGTAGTCCCTGCCCCAATTGGTCTTCTTCTTCCAGGAACGTAACCCCGCCTCCGAAAGAGTCTCGAACCCGACGAATAGGCCCTGGCATCCGCTGCGGGACGCCAGGTGCAGCAGCTCCTCATCCTCCGCGATCAGCATGCTACACTGGCTGAGCCAGCGCTTCTTGAGCGGGATCATCTCCGCGAAAAGCTCCTTCGCGTACTCCCGATCGGCAATGATGTTGTCGTCTATGAAGATAACATATCGCCTCAGGGACCGTAGCTCATCCATCACCTCGGCCACAGGGCGGGTCCTGAAGTGGTGGCGATGGAAGGCTGCCACCGAGCAGAAGCTGCAGTGGTAATTGCAGCCGCGGGTTGCCTGGAGGACGTCGGCGGGCGCGTACGCCTGCGTTCGTATCAGGGCGGGATTGGGCCTGGGCAATCCCGCCAGCTCTACCGGCTGGCTGCAGTAGAACTGCTTGAGTCTCCCGCCGGCAAAGTCCTCCATCATTCGAGGCACGTTTCCCTCCGCCTCTCCAACGCACACGGCATCCGCATGCTGAATGGCCTCCTCCGGCATGAAGGTGGGATGATAGCCGCCAAAGATCACCGGCTTTCCCTGCTCACTGCGGAACCTGTCGGCGATCTCATAGGCACGCGGGGCGTTGTACGTCATGAAGGAGATGCCAATGAGGTCTGCATCAGCCTCGAAGTCGATGGGTTCAACATCCTCGTCGACGATCTTCGTTTCCACATAGGGCGGCATGCATGCTGCGACGTAGAGGCTGGAAAGCATTGAGAACCGGAACAGGCGCGGGCCGCGCGCCCGTCCCCGCCCGCAAACGCGCCACGTGGGAGACGTCGGGTTCACGAGGAGAAACTTGATGCGTTCCATCAGACCATTCTCTCAAGCCTTTTCTACGTAGCGGACGCCCTCAATACCACTGAAATCCGAGTCCTGTGTCCACAACACAGCGTTGTACCTTTGCGCCGTTGCAAGGATAATACTGTCGGCCATCGGCAGCTTTAAATCTAGTGAGATTTTAGCGGCACTCAGGGCAATGGTCGTATCCAGGTCAATAACCACCCCTTGCTCCATCGCGGTCACCGCCTGGAGCGCATCCCCTTCACCCCGTTGCTCAAATACTTTTTTGAATACCTCGTACACACTGATCGAGGGAACGACGAGCTCCGCTACGTTCTCAATGGATGGCGCAAAGAAATCCGCGTTGGGGCCATCCGCAAAGTATTCAAGCCAACCGGAAGAATCGACGACATTCATACTCGATCTGGCTCGCGCTCGACGCTGGTGTCGATGCCTTTGAGGAAACCACGCATTTCGTGAATGGGTTTGAGCGGGATCAATTCAATCCGGTTTTCATAGAGGATTGCCTGGACTTTCTGACCAGGCTGAAGACCGAGCGAGTCTCGAATGGCCCGCGGAATTACAACCTGAAACTTGGGTGAAACCGTTACGACTTCCATACAGCCTCCACATCGATAGGAACTTTGTAATACGAGTATTCTACCACGTACTCAGGGTGGAGGCAACACTGTCCAGTACTGGGGGGCATTTCAGTTTTGGGGTGAGTTTTGGATCACTTGCCTCGACTCCAAGGGTTTTCCCCAAAATTGAAATGTCCCCCCCCGGCCCGCGCGGCGCAGCCGGGACGGGCAGCCCCCAGCCCCTAGCCCCCAGCCTTTAGTATCGCATTGGTAGATTCAATCAAGGCCTGGCGTAGGCTGCTGTATCCAATCCCTGCCTGTTCCATACCCAGCAGCACCCCACCCACCACGGGCGGTGCCTCGAGGCGCACCAGGCGCGCCCTGGGCGCAACCTGGTGAATGGTGGCCGACATGGTTTCGATGAGCGTCGGGCTGCCCTTGAACAAACTGCCTATCAAGACCACCTCGAAGTCCGATTGCTCGAAACCGAGCTGGCGAATGACGCCGATGGCCAGGCTGCCTAACTCGCGTCCGGCCCAGCAAATTGTCGCTTGTGCTACATGGTCTCCCTCGGCCGCCACCTGGAAAACGACGGGAGCCGCCGCCGCCGTCAATTGGTAGCGCTCCAGCGCCAGCCCTTCCAGCAAATCCATAGCGTCGGCCGCACCGGTCAAATCCATAAATGCCTCGGTCAGGCGAGTGGCAGGTCCGCGCTGCGTACAGTCCAGGGCGACCGCCTGCACCGCTTTGTCTATCAGCTCACTCGCGCCGCCGTACTCGCCCAGGCGAGGGCCACACCCCGTCACACGGCCTTCTCGCCACTGGCGGTCGCGCCCCCGGCAGTTGGTGCCGGTACCGGCCACGACTGCCACCCCCCAACCTTCGCTTGCCCCGGCCAGCAAGCCGATAATCGTATCATTGACGAATTCAAAGGGCGCCGTCAATCCCAGCGTCTGAATTGCCTGGTGGGTCGGTTCCCGTTCAGCCGGCCAGTCGTAGCCACCAATGCCAAAACCCGCCCCGGCCAGGTCATTCTTAGAAATCCCGGCCGCTGAGAGCGCCTGGCCGGTGATGGCGTTCAGGGTTTCGATCAGGCCCTGGTAACCAACCACTTCATGATTCCCCGGGCCATGTACCCCAAAGCCGACCGCCTGGCCGGTTTCGTCGGCGATTAAGGCATGACTCTTGGTAGCGCCAATATCAACTCCCAGAAAGTATTTCGTCATA
>JAHELX010000162.1 GCA_024643945.1 Anaerolineales bacterium | reverse complement strand
CGCTGTCAAATAGTTGATGGCCGCCTCATATTTGCGGGAGCGGGGCGAGGGGAAGTGACTGGCCAGGACAGGCAGTTGCAGGATGGCTTCCAGCTTGTTCCGGATCTCTCGGGCAAGCGCTGTCTCGTCGCCAGTACCTCCGGCAAACTGTTTGACCTCACGCAGCAGGTGAAGTATCTTCTGCTCGACTTCGTCCGCCAGTTGTGGGTCGATCTGCCCGTCAGGTTGAGTCACGCGGGCATCTATCAGGCGACGGAACATAGCAGCATTGACCAAATCCTTAAAGGGATAATGAACAGGTCGCAGCAATGTTTCCCTCAAGGCCTCTTCAATATCTGGCACGCCCCGCCCATTCAGGTAAGCCGTCAGGTGGGCATAGTGGTGCCACTCATTATCCTGCACCTCGCGGAAGTCAAGGAAGACATGGTACTTGTATGCGCCCAGCTCCACGTATAACCCTTTTTGATGCACTTCCTGGCTGCTGCGGATGTACTCCAGACCAGTTACATGGTCGCGGAAAATGCAAAAGTAATTTTCATCGGCGTGTAGCCCAAGACCTTCTCCCAGGTTCTTTTGCACCAGGCTTCGTTCGCCATTGTTCGTTTTCACCGAATAGGCGACGGAAGTTCGAATCCATCCCCGGGTGTCGGCGTATTTGTTGTGATAGACCACGAGCCCTCGCTCGTCGCCAGCACGATTGGAATAGGCAAACACGTCCTCATTGACGTAGCCCTCAGGAGTGAAGAGATCGTACAGCAAGAAATCTTTTACGTCGGCAAACAAATGCCGGCGCCGTAACAGGGGAAAAATCTCCCTCTCGTGCCGCTGAATCAGATAATCGTCTGGCTGTTCATCCCAATATGCACGCCGGTATTCCATCCCATATTTTTCGGCAAATCCCTCGATCTGGCCGTGCCCGAACATGGGCAGGCCCGGCATGGTCGCCATCATCATACAAATGCCAAAATACTTATCGCCTTTGCCAAATTGAGCCACGGCGGTTTCTTCGTCCGGGTTGTTCATAAAGTTCACAAAGCGCTTCAGGATTTCCGGATCGAATTCCAGTGTGTTCTTTATGACGCTGCGGTAATTCGCATTCTCTTCGTCCCGCAGCATATTCATAAAAGCACTATTGTAGACCCGGTGCATTCCCAGGGTACGCACAAAGTAGCCTTCTAATAACCAGAATGCCTCGGCCAGCAGCAGGGTGTCGGGAGCTTCCTGTGCCACCCGGTCCACCACCTCCCGCCAGAATTCGTCGGGCATCAGGGCATTGAACTGTGCTTTGGTCAGACCATGCTCCGCCCGGGTAGGAATCGCGCCTCCCGTGCCGGGTTCCGGGAACCACAGGCGTTGATAGTGCTTCTTAGTCAGGGTCATAGCCGCGTCAAAACGGATGACAGGGAATTGGCGGGCAACGTGCAAAATCGTCTGGATCACAGCCTCACGCACCTCGGGCTTCAGGTAGTTCAGTTGAGCCGTGTCGTTCCAGGGCATGCTGGTGCCGTCGTTGCCATGGTAGATGTAGTTTTCACTGCCGGTCCAATGATCCACGCGTTTGAACACCACGGCTGCGTCGCTGCGGTTGTAATAATGATCCTCCAGGTAAATACCAACCCGCTCGTCCCAGGATAGGTTGGGCCCGTTAAAACTATATGAGGGGAAAGGGCGGTAATCTAACGAAACGAACCAGTCCGGATGCTCTATCACCCATCTGGAATCGATGCTCATATGGTTGGGCACCATGTCGCTTGCCAGACGCATACCTCGTTTCCAGGCCCGATCTTTCAAGTTTTGATAGGCCGCGTCACCTCCCAACTCGGCTGCGATCCGATAATCGAAAAGGGAATAGGCGGATGCCACGGCCTCAGGATTGCCGCACAGTTGTTTGATCCTCCCCGAGGCTGAGCTGCGTTCCCAGAGACCTATCAGCCACAGGCCCGTAAATCCGCGGCGAGCCAGGCTGTCCAGTTCTTCGTCGGGAATCTGATCCAGGCGTGTGATAGGTTGTTGATGTTTTCTAGACATTTGATCCAGCCACACATACGTGTGCTTAGCCATCAACACCAGCGTGGGCATCCAGTCCCGGTCGGGGCTGAAGCGTTCCGGCTCCAACTCCAGTCCCGCAAACTCGTACACCAGAGCGGGGCCGGGGCCCAGGAACATCATTTTCTCTTCCTCTCGGATGAGGTCCAGGCTGCTGAGCAGCCGGTATAGATACCTGCCCAGCAAGTGGCCCCATCGTTCCCGCATGTACTCCAATTGTCCCGAAAGCGAATGGGGTACGGCCAGGGCAGGGCTGCGCAGCATATCGATCAGATTTTGATTCTCAGGTCCAAAAGTGGGCTGGGTAGCAAAGAATTCGTGCAGACTGGAGATAATTTGGGGATAGACGGTTTCCCTTTTCAGGTCAGTGTCGTCGAACAACTCCAGAAACGGGGAAAAGGCTGGGTTCATAACCGCCAGCCCGAGGGCCAGCATTTCTTCTAACAAGATTTGGCGATTAGGAACGCCAGCCGTTTCAGCCTCCAGATAGGCTTCAAGGGTAACTTCGCGCCGATAGACGGCAACTGGAGGAAATTCGTCGGCAAATTTGCGCAAGGCTGCGTCGACCTCTTCTTTACCCAACCTTGCAACCAGCCAGTCCAGCGCCTCCGGCATAACTTCCGGATTCTTTTGCTCTCGATACAGACCGACTATGTAATGCAAGATTTCATCAATCAGCCCCATAGCATTGAGCTGTCCGGCTCTCACAGCTTGTTCTGGGAAGCTCACCAAATCTCGTTTGTCATTCATCTTTTGGGCGAACACGCGGGCGGCGTGGAAGTTGGCAAAAATAACGTTCCCGACTAAGGAGAACAGAGATTGGTCAAACTGGTAGAAGTCTCGGGCTTTACGAGAGACGTGAAATTCCATCTGTACCGCGTTCTTTTTCTGCATTATGCCCTCCCTGCATTGTGTCAGTTCAGTACTCTCGCTCTCGTTCCACCCGATTAAGCAGAGGCTCGCCAGCCAGGTAACGCCGCAGGTTCTCTGCAAACAGGGCCGTGGCCCGCTTGTCGTAGTGCGGCGTGAACCCGGCCACGTGGGGTGAAATGACGACATTCTCCATTTTCCATAGCGGGCTATCGGCCGGCAGCGGCTCCTCCTCAAACACGTCGAGGGCCGCCCCCGCGATCCACGCTTCGCGCAGAGCGTGGATCAGTGCCGCCTCGTCCACTACTGCCCCACGCGCCACGTTGACCAGCACCGCCGTGGGCTTCATGGCGCGTAGCGTCGTCTGGTTCATGAGGTGATGCGTGGCCGAGGTGTGGGGAACCGCCAGCACCACGTAATCACATTCGGCCAGTATCTGTGCCAACTGGTCGGGGGTGTAAAGCCGGTCGGGTTCGGCGCCAGGCTGGCCTGCCAGTTCCGGCAGTTCGTAGCCGGGCGGCCCTGCCACTCCTCCACGATGCAAGCCGAGCACGCGCATGCCAAATGCGTGCGCCAAGCGGCCAACCTCGCGTCCAATGCTCCCGTATCCAATCACGCCCAGCGTCGCGCCGCGCAACTCCTGGGGCACAAACTTAGCCCATCGCTGCGAGGGCCACTCGGCGCGCGCCTGGTAATCCAGCATCCGCGGCAGCCGATGAGCAAAGGCGAGCATCATCATGAGCACATATTCAGCCATGTTGGAGGCGTGGATGCCGCTGATGGTGGTGATGACCACGTCCGATTGCCAGAGTGGGGTGTCCTGTACCTGATTGACCCCAGCACTATGCAATTGCACCCAGCGCAGCTTGGGGGCGCGGGCTGGATCTGGCACGGCTGACAGCGTATATAAGACTTCAACCTGGCGCCAAAGTTCGGATGGCATCTCGTCCACCGAAGCAGCATTATGCTGCACCACTGTCAGCCGGGGCGACAGCGCCCGCAGCGAGTTCAGCAACTCGTCGGGAAAGGACATGGTGTTGAGAACGAATATGGGATCCATTATGGGCTTCCTTCCTGCCAATTTTATTGCTCAGTGCTTGTTCAAAAACAACTTACCGTTTTGTGGCGGTTTTGCGCCAGATTCCGGTTCCAAGGTACGAAGTTATTGATGAACAAGTGCCTGGTCCGATTATACCTGAAGGGTTGGCAAATGCCAAGGCTTACGTTGGCCGGGGTGCGTTGACGAGCGCCTTCACCTGTGCTATACTTTCACGAACTTTGACGGTTGGTGGCAGATAGCAGGCGGCAAGTAGCAAGCCGATTGCTATGCGGTCTCATCAGTTTATTAACGAGGCGCAAGGATGACAAAGTTTAAAGATCGCTTATCTCGGGGGGGTATCTTCATTGCCGATGGTGCGACCGGCACCACGCTTCAAAAGGCTGGCTTACCCCCTGGCGCTGCTCCAGAGCGATGGAATCTGGAAAACCCTGACGCCATCCGTGCGCTACACCGGGGTTATGTGGAAGCAGGGTCTGACTTGATTCTCACCAATACCTTTGGCGGCAGCCGTCCCCGGCTGGAGATGGAAGGGCTAGGTGATCAGGTACACGAGATCAACCTGACTGCGGCTCGATTAGCCCGCGAGGTCGCCGGTGATGAAGTGCTGGTGTTGGGTGATATCGGCCCCAGCGGTCGATTAATGGAACCATTGGGCACGTTAACTTACGACGACGCTGTGAGTGCCTTTGCCCAACAGGCCGCGGCTTTGGCCGAAGGGGGCGTGGACGCGATTCTCATCGAGACGATGAGCGACCTAGGCGAGGCCAAAGCTGCCGTCGAAGGCGCACGCCGGGTCACCGAGCTGCCCATCCTGGTGACAATGAGCTTCGACACCCACGGGCGCACAATGATGGGCGTCAAGCCAGTGGATGCGGCCAAGGAACTCTTGGCGTTGGGCGTTGACGTGGTGGGCGCGAATTGTGGCCGTACTCTCAGCGAGAATCTGGAGGCCATCCGGCAAATGCGTGAGGCTCTGCCTGAAGCGACGTTGATGGCCAAGCCCAATGCCGGTCTGCCCCGCATGGAAGGGAGCGAATCGGTCTACGACGTGACGCCCGAGGTCATGGCCGATTATGCCCGGAAGTTTGCCGACCTCAACGTGAAGATCTTCGGGGGTTGCTGCGGCAGCACCCGCGACCATATCCGGGCGGTATCGTTGGCTCTGCGGGACGTTGAGTAGCCAGGAGTCTATTGCTCGGGCGGGGGTGATTTGCCACTGGCAGCAGTGGCCGGCCCGAGTCCCCGGCTTCTGGCACGTGGCAGAGCCCACCCCCAAGCGAGGTACATTGTGGACCAACCCGTCGGGCGTATCACCCAGCTCCAACTTTATCCTATCCGACCGCTTTGGTCATTTGGGCCAGGTTGGGCTGCTGTGAGCGGTGCCCTGGCCGCCGGCAGCTTTGTTCTTTCGTCCGAGATCCTGCTAAAGCTGTTGCTGGTCTGGTTCCTGGCTGATCCGGTGTTGGGCACGTTGTGGGGCCTGAGCGTCGGGGATAGATCTGCTTCAGAGCAAGATGGAATCTGGCGCCGGCTGCTCACAGCTCGCCTGCCCACAACAGTGCCTTCTGTGCGTTTCCTCCCTTATACTCAACCTGGCTCTCCCAGCCGGCGGCTCGCCGAGCGTCTGGGCCGACTCCATCTTTGGTGGCAGGCTACGTTTCGGGCGGAGGTAGGTCGTGAGTTCGCCGCCCTGGTTGCTGCGTTGGGCCTGGCTTTGCTGCTGGGTGCGGCCTTGGGACGCAATGCACTGATGTTGGTTTTGCTCTCCATTGCGCTCTCCTGGCTGGTTGCGCTTTCTCAAAAAAGAGACTTGGCCAGGGACTCAATGCCCCAGGACGCCAGCCGCCGGGATATTGTGACCCTGGGGTACGCTCTGGGTCAGTTCGGTATTCCCTGGCTAATCGGTGCTGTGGTTATGGGCAGACCATCCTGGGCAGCTATTGCATTGGGCCTGTGCTATACCGTGACCTATTTCGGATTGATTCAGTATGGCCGCAAGTTTCGGCTGATCGGCAGCAGCCAGGCCATAACTGCTTTGCTGTTGGCCGGGTTGCGGCATCCGCTGGCTTCTGGGGCCACGGCTATTCTGCTGATTTCCGAGTGGGGATTGCATGTCCGGGCAGCCTCCGGCTCGTACCTGCGGGGTGTGCAACTCTTTATCATCCTGGGCATGCTGATAGCAGCGCTGGCAATTGCCACGTAATGCAATGGGGTGGGTGCTGCTGTTCTTCGGCTTTGTCGTCCTGGCCCTGATCGGTTATTGGCAACTGATCATCGCCGAAGGGGTTTATCTGGGCCCGCGCGTGGTCACGTTGCTTTACGACTGGGCGGCGCACCGCTACGACGGGCTGAAAGGCTTCAACCAAGCCGATGAAGACTGGTTCCTGGGCCGTCCGCTGGCGATGGGACTGAGGAATTGGGATTGTCCTTGCGTTCTCGACGTGGCCACTGGCACCGGACGCTTGCCCCGGACCTTGCTGCGCCAACCCGGGTTTAATGGGCACGTGTTTGGACTGGACCTGTCGGCCAAGATGTTGCGTATTGCAGAGCAACACCTGGCCGCGCACACGTGTCAGGTCGGGTTGCTGCGAGCAGCGGCAACTCCGCTCCCCTTCGCCAATGGGCAGTTCGAAGTTGTCACCTGCCTGGAAGCCTTAGAGTTCTTTGCTGATGCCACAGCCGCTCTCGACGAGATGATACGCGTCTTGCGGCCCGGCGGCTGGCTGCTTATCACGAACCGGACGGGTTGGGAGGCAAGACTGATGCCAGGACACACCTGGTCACGGGCACAACTCGTGTCGATTCTGCAGCAATTCCCTGTCACCGACATTTCTGTGCGTCCCTGGCAGACCTATTACGACCTGGTGTGGGCGCGGAAGCAGAATAGGAGAGACCTATGAAAATCATGCGTTTTCAAACACCCGCTGGCTCCGAATTCGGCATCGTCGAAGGTACTACTGTGTACCGCGCCGAGGGCGGTTACGCGACAGGCTTCCGGCCCGGAGGGCGTGCCGGTGAGTTGAGCGAATTCACTCTGCTGAGCCCGTGCCAGCCCACCAAGATCGTTGCCCTGGGGCGCAATTACGCTGCTCACGCTGCCGAGCATGGCGCGGAGGTTCCCAGCCATCCGCTCATTTTCCTCAAGCCGCCAAGTGCTGTCATTGGGCCAGGCCAAGCCGTCGTATGCCCACGCCAGTCGGCGCAGGTGGAGCACGAAGCGGAGTTGGCCGTCGTCATCGGGCAGCGCGCCCATCACGTGATAGCTGTTGACGCATGGGATTACGTGCTGGGCTATACGTGTGCTAATGACGTGACCGCCCGCGACTTGCAGCGCAGCGATGATCAATGGAGTCGCGCCAAAGGCTTCGATACCTTCGCCCCTCTCGGCCCCTGGATTGTGACCGAGCTGGATCCAGCCGACCTGACCGTCGTCTGTCGAGTGAATGGGCAGGTGAAGCAACACGCTTCTACGACCGACATGGTGTTCAAAATCCCGCAGCTTATTGAGCACATCACGGCTGTAATGACCTTAGAGCCAGGCGACGTGATCCTCACCGGCACTCCCGAGGGCGTAAGTCCTATCCAGCCGGGAGACCAGGTGGAGGTGGAGATCGAGGGGATCGGCGTGCTGCGCAACCCGGTAGTGGCCGCCTGACCACCCGACTTGTACCCACGGCCCCCGTCAAGTCTCACCTTTGGTTCCAGTGACATTACGCTTCAGCCGGCCTCAGGCACCTCCAACTCCATACTGAGTACAGAGGAAGCAGTTTCGTTCCAGTGACATTACGCTTCAGCCGGCCTCAGGCACTGCCGTTTGTGACTGAAGCCCAGACTCTATTTTGGTACTTCGTGGCGACCTACTGCGATATGGTGACTGTTTAGCATTCGTGAGAAGACGACAACTTAGTTAGGAAAAAGTAAGTGATATTACCAAGACAATTACATCTGCAGCATCTCCCCATGATTCTGGCCCTTGGAGTGGCCTTGATTGCACTCATTGTGGGGACTCCCCAAGCCAACAGCGCCAGGGGGCAGGCGGAAGGCTTCTTGATCGCCGGTCAACTGGTCGATCCACAAGGGCAGCCTGTCGTAGGTGCCCAAGTGAGTGCGCACGTCTCGAGCGGGGACGATCCCCTGGTCGGAGCCGAAAGTCAGGAAAATGGCTCCTGGTCGTTGCTGTTGCCAGAAGTCCCAGGGGAGAACCTGGTTATCAGCATAGAACGCCATCACTTTGAGACTCAGACGCTGAGCCTGAACGCCGAAAACCTGCGCATGCTAAAGGAGACTGGCATTTACAGAGTGGGTGAGTTGACGCTGGAGCGTAAGATCAACGCCAGTTTCTGGGCGGCGACAATCATCTTCCTGGTGGTGCTTTTGGTCATCGCTTTCGAAAAGCTGCACAGTACGACCGCCGCCCTGGCAGGTCTCTCGGCCGTTTTCGTGGTTACTTTCGTCGGCGGCGCGTTCTCGCCCGATCTGTACATCTTCAACTTCGAGCGCGCATTGACCTACATCAACTGGGAAGTGATTTTCCTGGTGATGGCGATGATGATTATCATTGCCATTATCGAGGGCACAGGCATCTTCCAGTGGATGGCCTTCCAGGCCTATCGTTTGAGCCGTGGCCGGAGTTGGCTGCTGGTTTTGATCTTGATGCTGCTGACGGCCGTGGCCTCGGCACTGCTCGACAACTTCACGACAATGTTGTTGATGACACCGATCAGCCTGCAGATCGGTTTGGCGCTTGGCATCAATCCCCTGGCGCTGATCATCCCCGAGGTGTTGGCTTCTAATGTAGGCGGCATCAGTACCCTCATCGGCACACCGACCAACATATTGATCGGCGCCTACGCCGGTATCGGGTTTAGCGACTTTCTGATCAACCAAACCGTTGGGGTAGTGCTCGCTCTGGCCGTGATGGCTGGCTATGCCTTGTTCCACTATAGGCAGGAGTGGCGCAAGCGCAGCGGCGGTATCTCGCCCAAACTATACGAGATATTGAAGGAGAACGCTCGCCTTGAGGACCCACAAGCACTCTGGAAGTCTGGGTTGGTGTTCTTATTGGTGCTGATCGGTTTTGTCGTGGGAGAACGCTACCACGTCATTCCGGCAGTAACGGCGTTGGTCGGGGCAACCGTGCTCTTGATCTGGTTGAAGCCAGACGTCCACGCAATGATTTTAGCCGTAGACTGGACGACTCTCGTCTTCTTTATGGCTCTGTTTATTGTCGTCGGTGCGGTCCAGGAAGTAGGATTGATCGGCTTCATTGCCACCGGCATGAGCCGCCTGGTGGGCGAGAACCTGGTGCTGGCGACGTTCGTGATCGTATTCGGGGCCGGCACGCTCTCAACTACGATTGCCAACATCCCGCTCGCAGCCTCTATGCTGCCGGTGGTCGAGTTCCTCACGGGGTCGATTCCTGGTGCGAACAGCAAAGTGCTGTACTATGCGTTGTCTATGGGGGCGGCTATGGGCGGCAACGGCCTCCTGATCGGCGGGGAGGCCAATCTGGTCACGGCCGGAATCACCGACCAGGCCGGTTCCCCCATCTCCTTTGGGGAGTTTCTCAAAGTGGGCCTGCCCGTCACGTACTTGACGTTGGCTGTCGGTTTCTTATGGCTGCTGTTCCGCTTCGTAATCCTTGGCAACTAGTGCCCCAGCAAAGTGATTTTGATAAGTTAGATTCGGCCTCATGGGCGTAATCTGTATCATATCATAATCCCTGTGATGGGGTACTAGTGCCCTATCCCGCTTTGCGGGATTGATCCCGCTTTGCGGGATTGACGAGCAAGAACAAGCGCCAGGGGTATCAAAATTGCCTGTCAATCCAGCCTTGACAGGGCATGAGGAGGCAAGCTATGGCAACAATCCTTTGTCCCACACGCGGTGGCGAAGCGAGTTATCCCAACCAAGACCGGGCCATTGCCATCGCCCGGGAACGGAACGCAGACTTGCTCTTTCTCTACGTAACCGACGTTCGCTTTCTCAACCGGCTTGCGTCGCCGGTCCTGGTCGACATCGAAACAGAACTAGGTGAACTGGGCGAATTCCTGATCACTATGGCCCAGGAGCGCGCCGAGAAGGCTGGCGTCCACGCAGAGACCGAAGTTCGTCGAGGTGTGTTTCGCCAGGCGATAAAAGAAATAACCCAGGAATACCAGGTCACGGCTGTGGTGCTGGGTAGCGCTGTCAGAGGAACCGGCCACACCACCCCCGCCTACCTGGAAGAGCTGAGCCAGTGGATTCTCAACGAGACCGGCGTCGAAGTCATCCTGGTCCACGAGGGCGAAATCACCGAGCATCATAAGCCCTGAAAGAAGCGAACTAACGACTCACTCCTGGCAACTGGTAGTTGAACGGTTGCTGGTATAATAGACTCAAGAGAGAATGAACCCGGGGCCCGACGATTTGCCGGGTTCTATTGGTTGTTTTTGCCGCAAGGCTGTGGTATACTTCAGCATCGGCTTCTTGTCGATTTGCT
>JAHELX010000161.1:4202-10462 GCA_024643945.1 Anaerolineales bacterium | reverse complement strand
CGATACCTCTATGTGCAAATCTTTGGCCGTTCCCTGGTCATTGCCCTGCTCAACACCCTTCTGTGCTTGTTGGTAGGTTATCCGCTCGCCTACTTCATCGCCCGCCAGCCCACTAACCGGCGCAGTGCTTTGCTGCTGCTGGTGATGATCCCCTTCTGGACCAACTTCCTGGTTCGAACCTACGCCTGGATGGTCATCCTGCGCGATACGGGTGTCATCAACAATCTGTTCCTCGCCCTGGGCCTCATCTCCCAACCTTTGCCCCTTTTATACAACCGAGGGGCAGTCATTTTGGGCCTGTTCTATGGCTATCTGCCCTTTATGATTTTGCCGTTGTACGCTTCGATTGAGAAGCTCGATTTCTCGCTGATCGAGGCAGCGCAAGACCTGGGTGCCAATGCCTTGCGAACGTTCCTGCGGATCGTTCTGCCCCTGACCATGCCGGGCATTGTGGCCGGTAGCATTATCGTCTTCATTCCCTCAATCGGTGCTTACATAACGCCTGACTTGATGGGAGGCGCCAAGGTGACGATGGTCGGCAACCTGCTGCAGCAGCAGTTTCTTAAGGTGCGCGATTGGCCCTTTGGCTCCGCAGCCGGCTTCATTTTGATGCTGACCGTGCTGGCGGCTACGCTCATCTACTTCCGCAGTGGAGGGGAGACAATATGACTGCGCCGGCTGAGGTGATGTCTTCTGATCGTAGTCGTGGCGGCCTCGACAATCTGAACGTATTCCTTCTGGAGTTACTGGAGTCCGCTGGTCTTGGGGTTCTGATCGCGGGCGGGGCACTGCTGTTGGGGCACATCACCCCTGGACAGGTGCCTCGCTTCGTTTTAGGCTTTGCCGCCGGCTATTTGCTGTTATTGGCTCTCTCGTTTCTGTGGCAACAGAGCCGAGTGGCGCGCACATTGCTTACCTGGCTCTCGTTGGGATTCATGTTCTTCTTCCTGACGCTGCTGGACCTGAACCGGGAATACGTTCTGGCACGCGTCGTACCGCGTGCCGCCAATCTACCCCGCATCTCCCAGAAGACCCGCGAGTGGCTCTTGAATCTGAGTTGGCTGGGGTACATCTTCCTCTATGTGCCCATTGCCATCTTGATTGTCTTCTCGTTTAACGTGGCCACCGTCACTGAAGGAGGGCGTGTATTGAGCACCAGCGTGTGGAAGGGTTTTACCTTCAACTGGTACGCTGAACTGGCTCACGATGCTCGCATCATCGACGCTGCCTATAACACACTGGTGGTTGCCATCATCTCAACTATCATTTCGACCCTGATCGGCACCATGACCGCGCTGGCTATGGAGCGATATAACTTCCCGGGTAAACTGGCCTTCGACGCCGTGCTCTATTTACCCATCATTATCCCCGAGATTGTGATGGCCCTTTCGCTTATTCTCTTCTTCGTCCTCATCAACCTGGGCAACTGGACGCTGGACTTGTCCAACCAGGTTGCCGCCTTCGCCGTTTTGCCGGGGTTTCTGGCAAGCTTCCTGGTGCGGCTCATCCGGGTGACGCCCATCATTATCGCCCACGTCGCCTTCAACATCTCCTTTGTGGCGGTGGTGGTACGTGCCCGCCTGGCCGACTTCGATCGTACCCTGGAGGAAGCAGCTCGGGACCTTTATGCCAACGAATGGCAAACCTTCCGCCGCGTCACCTTGCCATTGATTATGCCAGGCATTATCGGCGGTGCCCTGTTGGCTTTTACCCTGTCCATTGACGACTTCGTCATTACTTTTTTTGTCTCCGGTCCGGGTGCCACCACCTTGCCGGTTCGCGTTTACTCGATGATTCGTATCGGCGTAACGCCGGTGGTGAACGCCGTCTCGGCCGTGATGCTGATCGTGTCTATTGCCTTATTGTTGCTCTCGCTCGCTTTGCAAAGGAGGTGAATGGAGAGAGGACTACCGCATCGCATTCCGACCTGTTGACTTTCAACCATCAAATAATTAAGAGGAGGTAGGAGAGAATGAAAAAGCGTTTCTGGTTGTTGACTCTGCTCCTGGCAGTGCTGTTGGTAGCGGCTCAGTGTGGTGGCGCCGCCCCGGCAACGACTGAAAAACCAGCAGCAACCGAAGCGCCAACGGCAACCGAAGAGGTGGTGGCAACCGAGGAAGCGATGGCCACTGAGGAGGCGGCTGCCCAGCCGGAGTTGGACAAAGAGCTGTACGTGTATAACTGGGCCGACTACATTGACGAAGAGCTCCTTACGATGTATGAAGAGGAGACCGGCGTCAAAATCATCTACGACACCTATGACAGTAACGAAGACCTGCTGGCCAAAATGCAAGCTGGTGCCACCGGCTACGATGTCATTTTCCCTTCGGATTACATGGTGGCTCAGATGATTGATCTGGGTCTATTGGCCGAACTGGATCTGAACAATATCCCCAATTTCCAATACGTGGCTGACTTCAACAAGAATCCCGCTTATGACTCTGGCAACAAATACAGTGTGCCCTATTTCTGGGGAACCACCGGTATCGGCTACGATGCCAGCGCGGTGGATCCCCCACCTGATAGTTGGGCCTGGATTTTCGATCCTGAAGTCGACTGTCAGTACCAGGATGGCGGCGTCAATGTGCTCGACGACGAGCGCGAGTTGATCGGAGCCGCTCTCAAATACCTGGGCTACTCCTTGAACGACACCGATGAGGCACATCTGAACGAAGCGCGTGACTTGATCCTGGCGGCCAAACCTTGCTGGAAGACTTTCGACAGTGCGGGATACATAGAGAATCTGATGATCCCCGGCGAGATTGTGCTGACCCAAGGTTGGAACGGTGATGTCTTCGTTGCGGCCGCGGAAAACGAAAACTGGACTTACGTAATGCCTAAAGAAGGCGGCACGGTCTGGCAGGATAATATGTGCATCCCCGCTTCCAGCACCCGCAAGGCTACCGCCGAGCACTTTATCAACTGGATGTTGGACTCCCAGCACGCTGCCCAGAACACCAACTACGTGTGGTACGCCAGCCCGGTTGAAGCGGCCAAGGAGTTTATTGATCCCGATATCCTGGACGACCCGGCGATCTATCTGGATGAGGAAACCATCAGCCGCCTGGAATGGATCGAGCCGCTGCCAAGCAGTGCACTAGCCATTTGGGATCGTGTCTGGACTGAGATCAAGGCGCAATGATCTTCGAGATTGCCTGCCCCCCGGCCCGCTGGCGCGAGCCAGGGCGGGCTGGCGGGTAGGCCAGGGGAGATTGGAGATTAGAGGCTGAGCTGGATCCGGCGTCATAGCGTCTCAACCTCGGGGCGGAGATCTCGTGGTAGTGCCTTCAGACAAGTCGTAGGACAGACTCTCCTGTCCTACGACTTGTAATCTCCGATCTCCGATCTTTAATCTTCAGACACTGAGAGGAATCTGCCGATGAAACCGATGTACATCAACGGCCAATGGGTGGAGGCCAACGATGGGGCGACCTTCGATGTGTACGACCCGGCTACTGAGGAGGTCATTGATAGCGTGCCCAATGGAGCCCCCGAAGACGCCCTGAAGGCTATCGCCGCTGCCAAGGCCGCTTTCGAGGATTGGCGTTGGGTGCCGGCCGTCGAGCGGGCGGACATGCTGCACGAGGCGGCGAGCAAAATCCGCGCCCACTTCGAGGAACTGGTCCGCCTCAACACTCTGGAAGAGGGCAAACCCATCCCCGAACATGAAGAGGAGCTGGAGTGGACTCTCAACACTCTGCGCTACTACGCCGAATTGGCCCGTAACTACCGGGGACGGGTGCTGCCCTCGGCTGACCGCCATCAATTCAACTTCGTGCTCAAGGAGCCGTATGGCGTCGCCGCCTGCATTGTCCCCTACAATTATCCGATGCTGTTGATGATCTGGAAGGTTGCTCCGGCACTGGCAGCGGGCAACACGGTGATCATCAAACCATCCAGCCACACCCCGCTGGCCACGTTGCGCCTGGCCGAGGTGGTCTTCGACCATTTCCCGCCGGGCGTGGTGAACGTGCTCACCGGGCGAGGGAGCCGTGTGGGCGATATATTGGTTCAGCACCCTGACGTGCCGGTCATCGCTTTCACCGGTTCCACGGCGGTGGGCCAGAATATCAGCCGCCTGGCCGCCGATCGCATCAAACGCCTGCACCTGGAGTTGGGTGGCAAAGACCCCTTTGTGCTGGCCCCCGACGCCGACATCGAGACTGCCGTCGAAGCAGTGGCCTACGCTGCGCTTATTAACGCCGGACAGGTATGCACCTCTACCGAGCGGGTTTACGTACCCAACGAGAAGCTGAACGCCTTTGCCTCTGCTGTCACTGACTTTGTCATGAGCCTGCGCATCGGCCCTGGCCTGGAATCCACCACCGATATGGGGCCGATGGCCGCGCCCGGTTACCGGCAAAAAGTGGAAGAGCACGTGGCCGAAGCTCAGGCCAAAGGGGCAAGAATCCTGACCGGCGGCAAACGCCCGGTGCAGTTTGACCGGGGCTGGTATTTCGAGCCGACGGTGCTGGTCAACATGGATCACAGCATGAAGATCATGCGCGAGGAGACCTTTGGCCCCTGCATCCCGATTATGGGTTACCGGGACTTCGACGAAGCCATCCACCTGGCCAACGATACGGAGTATGGCCTGGGCGCCGTCTGCCGCACCAACGACGCTCGCTTTGCCAAACGTTTCTTCGAGGAGGTGCGGGCTGGCACTATCTGGATCAACGACCCTCTCACCGATTGCTACGGCGGTCCTTTCGGCGGCATGAAGATGAGCGGTAATGCCCGCGAGTTGGGTGAGGAGGGCCTGGAGAGCTTCTTGGAGACCAAGCACGTCCATTGGGATTTTGACGACGCGGTCAAGCCGTATTGGTATCCCTATTGATCGGGGAATCAGGGAATCAGGGATCGGGGAATCAGGACTCAGGGAATCAGGACTTGGGGACTCAGGGAATCAGGCTCAGGGACTCACGTAATCATAGACTCAGGTAATCAGGGGTTGGTTCCTGGTTTCCTGAGTCCCCAAGTCCTGATTCCCTGAGTCCTGATTCCCTAATCACCATTATAAGGAGACTGTACCATGACACACGACACATCACACTTAGCTTCGGTTTGGTTTCACGTCACCGACCTGGTTGTGGACCGGGGTGAGGGCGCTTACGTGTGGGACACCGATGGCAACCGTTACCTGGATTTTACCTCTGGCATCGGCGTCACCAATACTGGCCACTGTCACCCCAAGGTGGTTAAGGCGATTCAAGAACAGGCAACTCGGTTCATCCATGCCCAGGTGAATATCTATTACCACGAGCCTCTTTTCCGGCTGGCAGAGGCGTTGCGTCAGGTTGTCCCCGCCCACCTGGATAGTTTCTTCTTCTCCAACTCCGGCGCCGAGGCAGTGGAGGCAGCGGTGAAACTGGCACGTCATTACACAAGGCGACCCAACATCATCGTCTTTCAGGGCTCCTTCCACGGTCGTACTGCGCAGACGATGGCCATGACCACCAGCAAAACCGTGTACCGCGTCAATTATCAGCCCTTGCCGAGTGGCGTTTTCGTAGCTCCGTACCCTTACTGGTATCGATATGGCTGGGAGCCGGAGCAGACGAGCCAATGGGCGTTGGAGGAGGTCCGCTTTTTGCTCCAGACTCAAACTGCCCCGGTTGAGACGGCAGCGATCGTCGTTGAGCCGGTGTTGGGTGAGGGGGGATACGTGGTGCCACCGGCATCCTTCCTGGCCGGCCTGCGCCAGATTTGTGATGAGCACGGCATGCTGCTTGTCCTCGACGAGGTGCAATCGGGCTTTGGACGCACGGGCAAGTTTTTCGCCTTTGAGCACTTTGGGGTGGAGCCTGACATCATGGTGATGGCCAAAGGGATGGGCTCCGGTTTCCCCATTTCCGGTATTGCGGCCCCACGCAAGTTGACGGAGGAATGGATGGTGGGCACCCACGGTGGCACCTATGGTGGCAATCCGATGGGGTGCGCTGCGGCTGAAGCGACTATCCGCGTTATGCTCGAGGAGAAGCTGGTGGAAAATGCCGCCGAGCGGGGCGCGCAATTAATGGATGGCCTGCACGAAATTCAGGCACGCTATGCCATGATGGGCGACGTGCGTGGCCTGGGTCTGATGGTTGGCGTCGAGTTCACTGACCCTGATACCCACAAGCCGGCGACTGACGTCGCCAAGCGCGTCCTCCAGCATTGTATGCGAGAGGGCCACCTGATCTTGATGAGTTGCGGGCCCTACGGCAACACCGTGCGTTGGATCCCGCCTCTGGTCGTTACCGAGGCACAGATTGACGAGG
>JAHELX010000161.1:0-4102 GCA_024643945.1 Anaerolineales bacterium | reverse complement strand
AAGCGCGTCCTCCAGCATTGTATGCGAGAGGGCCACCTGATCTTGATGAGTTGCGGGCCCTACGGCAACACCGTGCGTTGGATCCCGCCTCTGGTCGTTACCGAGGCACAGATTGACGAGGGGTTAACCACCTTCGAAAAGGCAGTGGCGGCAGCGTAATTGCAGGCAAAATTGACAAATCGGGGCCGGTGTAGAGAATAGGAAAGGAGAACACGGATGCGCGACCGAGGTGGATGCCTTGAAGGTCTCCTGCGTTTGTTCTTGTTGACGGCTGCTTTTGACTTCCTGGAAGATCGTTTTGGTTTTGGCCGGGGCTGTTCGTGCAGCGGACTCGGCTGCGGGTTGATTATTCTGCTGGTGTTTCTCATCCTGGTTTGCGGAACCATCACCGGTACTGATTGGACTCGCCTGAGCTTGAGCGGCCTATTTTGAGGATCAGGGGATCAGGGAATCAGGACTCAGGGAATCAGGACTCAGGGACTCACGTAATCATAGACTCAGATAATCAGGGGTTGGCTCCTGGTTTCCTGATTCCCTGAGTCCTGATTCCCTGATCCCCTGAGTCCCCGATCCCTGACCCCAAAAGGAGAGAGTTATGGAATCCGAAGTGATTGAAGTGATGGCTCGATTGGAGATGCGTGATGAACGAGAACGGGCGCAGAGGTCGCCGGGGTCTGAGCGGATACAGGCCTTGCATCCCCATGCGGGCCGGTTTGTCTACGTTCTGGCGCTGGCCAAGGGGGCCAAGAGTATTGTGGAAGTCGGTACCTCTCACGGCTATTCTACGCTGTGGCTGGCAGCAGCGGCCAAGGCGAACGGGGGCAAGGTCGTCACTTGCGACATCAACCCGGAGCGCATCGCCGCCGCCCGGAAAAACTTTGCCGATGCCGGGCTGGACGACGTGATTGAGATCGTCGAGGGCGACGCCCGTGCGACGCTACGCGATCGCACTGAGCCGGTGGATCTGCTTCTCATCGATTCGGAGAAGAGCTATTACGAGACCTTTTTCGATGTCGTCTACCATCGATTAGTGAAGGGGGGGGTGGTCATTGCCGACAATGCTATCTCGCACCAAGACGAGTTGGAAGACTACATCTCGTATGTAGAGAATCACCCCAATCTGGAAAGCTTGTTGGTACCTATCGGCCGGGGGTTGGAGGTCAGCGTCAAGCTGGCGTCGTAACCCGACCCCTTTATTGCCCCTGTATCTAGGCGGCGGGGGCACTTCAGTTTGGGGAAAGCCTCGACTCCAAGGTAAATGATCTAAAACTCACCCCCAAACTGAAATGCCCCCTAGATGGCAACGCACTTGACTGTTTCCCGGATTGACCGTATGATGGATGCAGCTTATGCCGGATTTTAAGTTCTCATCGCACGCCAAGGATATGCTTGCAGAGCGACAAATACTCGAAGAGTGGGTTTGGCGTACAAGAGGAAAGAATGAGACTGAAAATAGACAAAGAAAATGATGGCCTGTACTTTCGACTGGATGAGGCAGCTATTGTAGAGTCAGAAGAAGTTCAGCCGGGGGTAATACTGGACTTTAATCAAGAAGGCCAGGTCGTGGGAATTGAGATTTTGGCACTGAGCAAACGTGTAGATTGGGAGAAACTGCGTGTGCTCCAGTTTGAGACCGTGTAGGGCATTCTCTTTCTTGGTTGCGATGTGTGATGATTGAGCGTCTATTGATCCTTTTCCTGGATGGAGTTGGCCTGGGCGACGACGATCCAGAGATCAACCCCTTTATGCAAGCCGATCTACCGACTTTACGGAGTTTGCTGGGTGGGCGGCGGCCGGTGCGTGCCAATGGTGGCTTGAGTACCCGCCACGCCACCCTTCTGCCCCTGGACGCGCAACTGGGCATACCCGGCCTGCCCCAAAGCGGCACTGGCCAGACGACTATCCTCACCGGCGTCAACGCACCGGCGCTGCTGGGACGGCACTACGGGCCCTATCCTAACCAACCCTTGCGCGATCTGTTGGGTAATGGCAGTCTCTTCCGGCAACTGCTGGCGGCCGGCCAACCGGTCGCTTTTGCCAATGCCTACCCCGACCGTTTTCTGGACCGGCTGGGGCGGGGCACGGAACGCCTGAGCGCCAACACCCGAGCCGCGCTGTTGGCCGGGCTCAAGCTGCGTGGCCCGGTCGATCTGAAAGCCGGCCGGGCCGTCTCGGCGCTGCTGACCAACGAGTACTGGCGTAATTGGGGATACGACATGCCGGAGTTGTCGGCAGCCGAGGCGGGGGCGCAACTGGCCCGCCTGGCCGATGATCACGCTCTTACCTACTTCGAGTTCTGGTACACCGACGTGGCCGGTCACCGCCAGGATCGAGAGCTCTCCCTGCACGTCCTGAATATGCTGGACCAGTTCATCGGCGGCGCCCTCGACGCGTTGGACCTGAGCCGCTCGTTGCTGATGGTCGTCAGTGACCACGGAAACTTTGAGGACTGGCGCACTCCCAAGCATACGTATAACCCGGCGCTGACCCTGCTGGCCGGCGCCGGGCATCAGACAATGGCCTCTCGCCTGCAAAGCCTTCAGGACGTTACGCCGTCTGTGAGGGCGATATTGCTGTCCTGAGGGTGTGTGGCTTCACCCGGTTGTTATCCCCCCGATGTGGCAATCAAAACCATTTAGACAGGAGCGCGTCTAGTGTGCCCGACTCGCGCAGTCCGGTCAGCGCATCGTCGATAGCTTCTGCCAACCGGTGCGACTTGATGCGGGTAGCGATGACGTAAGGCTCGTCGGTCAGCGTCTCGACGAGGCGCACCTGGCCGCCGTTGGCACTCATGAACTGGTAAACGGACACGGCGTCGGCGATGGCGGCGTCGGCTTCACCGGCGACCAGCGCGTTCAGCGCATCTTGGGCTGTCGGCTGGGGGAGGGTTTCCAGGTCAGCGACGGTTTGCTTGAGCCGGCGCGCTTCCATGTCGGCCTGGCTCCCCCACTCCACGGAGACCGTCCGCCCGGCTAGCAACCTGGCCAGGGAGTCGCCGGGGCTACTTTCGGCGTTTGCGTTGTCGCCGGCACGCAGGACGAGCACCTGGCCGGCGTTGAAGTAAGGTTGGGAGTAAATCACGTCCTGGGTCCGGCGCGGATCGTAGGGCAGCCCGGAGATGACCACGTCCACCCGGTTGGCCAGCAAGGCGTCGTATAGCCCGTCGAAGCCGATGTTGACGAAAACCGGCTCGGCATCCAACCTGGCCGCGATGGCACGGGCCAAGTCGGCGTCAAAGCCGACTATGTTCCCCGCGGCGTCCAGCGACTCAAAGGGGGGAAAGCTGGCGTCGAGGCCCACGCGCAACTCCCCTGTGGCCTGCACCCGGTCCAGCGCCCCATCGTCTCCCCGCCCCCGTGCCAGCAGCAGGCCCAATACCACCGCCACCAACAGCAGGAGCAGCACGCCTCCGCCCGTTGTCCAACGCCGAAATTTGCTACCTAGCATGCGATCACTTCAGCGGGGTCATCTCCAGCCAGTTTTGCCCCACTTCCACGTCTACCTTGAGGGGCACGGCCAACTCGTAGGCACCGCCCATCACCTCTCGCACCAGGGGAATGACCATGTCCACTTCGTCGTCAGGCGCTTCCAGCACCAGCTCATCGTGGACTTGCAGCAGCATACGGGAGCGCAGCCGGCGCTCGCCTAAGGCCTGGTGCAAGCGGATCATGGCGATTTTGATGATGTCGGCGGCGGTGCCCTGGATGGGCATATTAATGGCCTCGCGCTCGGCACGGCCTCGCTCCGGTCCGCGCATTTTGGCCAGGTTAGGGAAGTAGCGCCGCCGGCCGAGCAAGGTCTCGACGTAGCCCTGCTTGGCTGCCTGGCGTTTGGTCCTGTCGATGTACTCGCGCACGCCCGGGTATTTCTCAAAGTAGGTCTTGATGAACTGGGTTGCTTCCTCGCGGCTCATCCCCGTCTGCTGGGCCAGGCCAAAGGCCGACTGGCCGTAGCTCAAGCCAAAGTTGACGCTCTTAGCGATCCGGCGCTGGTCTTTGGTGACCTCGGTCAGGGGGACGCCCAACACCGTGGCGGCGGTGGCGGCGTGGATGTCTTCGCCGCGTTCAAAAGCAGCCAACAGGCCCGGGTCCTGGGCGATGTG
>JAHELX010000160.1:6186-10466 GCA_024643945.1 Anaerolineales bacterium | reverse complement strand
AGAAGCAGATCATCCTGGGACGACAGGCGGCCGAGAACTTGAAGAAGTCCGTCGGCGATACGATCAGGCTGTACGAGACCCCTTTTCGGATTGTCGGTATCTACGAGACAGGGCAAAGTTTCGAGGAGAGCGGCGCAGTCATCTCGCTGGCCGATGCCCAGGCCATCTTCAAAAAGCCGCACCAGGTAACCTTCTTCCAGGTGCAAGTGCGCGATCCCACCCAGGTGGACGCAATCCAAGCGCGCATCGAACAACTCTTCAAGAAAGACGTGTCGGTGTCTAAAGCGGCCGACGTAGCCGACAAACAGCTTGAGGTACAGTCGATGCGCGCTATGGCCTGGGGCATCGGCCTCATCGCGGTGCTCATCGGCGGGCTGGGTATGATGAACACCATGATTATGGCTGTCTTTGAGCAAACCAGGGAGATCGGCGTGCTGCGGGCGGTTGGCTGGCGGAGAAGCCAGGTACTGCGCCTGATCTTGAGCCAGTCGCTGGTGCTGAGCATTCTGGGGGGACTGCTGGGCGTGGGGATAGGGCTTGGGCTGGTGGAGCTGGTCAACCGCACACCGGCAGTGTCCAGTGTTGCACCAGGTGTGGTAAAGGCACCCCTGCTGATCCAGGGAATGTCGGTGGCGCTGGTGCTGGGATTGGTGGGCGGCTTTTATCCCGCCTGGCGCGCGGCCGGCCTTAGACCCATCGAAGCCCTGCGTTACGACAGCGGTGCCAGCGATGGCCACGAACCGTCGTGGAGTCGCACGTTTGGGATGACCTTTCGCAACCTGCTACGTCGCCGCGCTCGCAGCCTGCTGACGATGGGCGGCATCGCCATTGGGGTGGGACTGATCGCATCGCTGGGCGCCATCACCGAAGGGATTATCCAGGACTTTACTGCCCTGGCCTCGCAGGGGGGCGCGGAGCTAGTTGCCATGCAAGCCGGCGTGGCCGATATGGGCTTCTCAGTTATTGATGAGCGGGTAGGGCGGGCTATCGCTGCCATGCCCGAAGTTCAAG
Source organism: Anaerolineales bacterium (assembly GCA_024643945.1). The sequence continues at coordinate 9,455 of JAHELX010000160.1, read as the reverse complement.
ACGTGTCGGGGATTGTCTGGGGCTTTAGTAGTGGTGGTCAGGGTACCCCTTTCCTGATGGTCTTTGGAATGGACCCAAATGGGCGAGCCATCCGGCATTTCCGCATCGTCCAGGGGGAGCAGATTCACGGGCGCGGCGAGATCATACTAGGTCAGGCCGCTGCGGATGCGCTGAAGAAACAGGTGGGCGATGTGATCAGCCTGCCAGGCGGAACCTTTCGCGTTACCGGTATCTTCGAAACCGGCGTTGCTTACGAAGAAGCGGGGGGTGTGCTGGCCCTGCGCGATGCGCAGGCCGCCTTTCAAAAGCCACGCCAGGTGAGCATGTACCAGATCAAACTACGCGACCCGGCCCAGGCCGAGGCGGTTCGCGCTCAGATTGAGGAACGGTTTGGTGACGACGTATCGGTTTCGCAGACATCCACCTTCGTCGAAAACACCGCCGACCTCCAGAACACGAAGGCGATGCTGGGCGCAGTCTTCGCCCTGGCGATCCTGGTGGGCGGCGTGGTAGTGACCAACACCATGGTGATGGCAGTACTGGAGCGAACGCGGGAGATCGGCACCTTACGCGCCCTTGGCTGGCGCCAATCACGCGTGCTGTGGATGATTCTCAGCGAGTCCCTCTTGCTGAGCCTGCTGGCAGCCGGGTTGGGCCTGTTGGTGGGGGTGGGGCTTACACAAGGGCTGAAGGCTATCCCCAGCTATGGCTCCTTCCTGACAGCGGTCTACACGCCCCAGGTCATTGCTCAGGCGGTCGGCATCTCACTCTTCTTGGGGGCGACTGGCGGGTTGTATCCCGCCTGGCACGCCAGCCGCTTACGGCCTGTCGAGGCGTTGCGCTACGAATAGCCTCAATTCAGATGGAGAACCTCTTATGCGACGCAGAAATCTCATCATCGCCATACTCGCAGTTCTGATCTTAGTGGGATACCTGGGATACACTCAAGTCTACGCTCCTTCGGTGGCACCGACCCCCACACCCGAGCTGGCGGCGGATTTGGAGACGGTTATCTGGGCTTCAGGCGAAGTGGTGCCAGCCAAGTGGGCCAACCTCAGCTTCCCCATCAGTGGACAGGTGGTCGAGTTGCCCGTGCCCGAGGGGACGACGATTGCTGCCGGGACGGTACTGGCCCGGCTGGACACGGCAGAGTTGGAAGACGGCGTAGCGGCTGCCGAGGCCGCCCTGAACATAGCTCAGGCCAACCTGGCTCGTGTCAAGGCCGGCCCTCGTCCGGCCGAGATTGCCCAAGCCGAGGAAGGCGTGCACTCAGCCCAGGCTGCCCGCGACGCCGCTCAAGCTCAACTGGAGCAGGCGCAAGCCGAGCTCAAGCGGCTGCTGGCCGGCGCCCGCCCCGAAGAAGTGGAGGCGGCGGCAGCGACGTTGATGAAAGCCGAAGCTGCCTTGCGCCAGGCCCAAGCTGAATACGACAAGATTGCCTGGGCGGGCGACGTCGGCGACACGCCGCAGGCATTGGCGTTGGAGTCAGCTACCCTTGACTACGACGTTGCCAAAGCCAACTACGAAGCCCTGGTACGGGGTGCCAGGCCGCAGGAGATTGAATCAGCCCAGGCCGGGGTGGCGGCAGCTCGGGCGAACCTGGCCCAGGCCGAGGCCGGCGTCGGCTCAGCGCAGGCGGCTCTGGAGTTGCTACAAGCCGGGGCTACGCCCCAGGAGATTGCTGCCGCCGAGGCGACTGTAGCCCAGGCCGAGGCGAACCTGGCTGCGGCTCGCACAGCGCTTAATCAGGCGGTCTTGGTCGCCCCCTTTGACGGAACCGTAAGCGAAGTGAACGTCCGCGTCGGCGAACAGGTGAACCCAGTCCAGTCTGGCGGCCAGCCGGTGATCGTGCTGGGCGATCTGTCCACGATGCGAGTAGAAACCACCGACTTGCGCGAGACAGATGTGGAGCGCATTTCCATCGGCCAGACGGTAGACATCACTTTCGACGCCTTGCCTGACGCGCTGCTCAAAGGGCAGGTGGTCTACATCAGCCCTAAGGCCAGCAGCGAACAGGGGGGCGTGAACTATACCACCATTATTGACTTCAACGAGTTCGATCCCCGGCTCCGATGGGGGATGACCGCTTACGTGAATATTACGGTGGATTAGCATGAGCGAACGACCTACCGTAGTCGAAACTCATAACCTGACCAAGATTTACGGCGATGGCGCAGCAGTCCTCGCCCTGGATGATGTGGACCTGACCATCCTCAAGGGTGAATTCCTGACGGTGATGGGACCATCGGGCAGCGGCAAAAGCACTCTGCTGAACATGATCGGAGCATTGGACAAGCCCACCCAGGGCCGGGTTATCGTCAACGGCGAAGACCTGGCAATCATCAAAGATGTGGACCGCTTTCGGGCACGCACCGTAGGTTTCGTCTTCCAGCTCCACAATCTGTTGCCTGCCCTGACTGCCCGCGAAAACGTCGAGGTGCCTATGCACGGCCAGGGTATCGGCGAGCAAGAGATGCGTCAGCGGGCCGAACACCTGTTGGAGTTAGTAGGCCTGCCAGATCGAATGCGTCACCTGCCCAGCCAGCTTTCGGGCGGCCAGCGGCAGCGCGTGGCCGTGGCCCGCGCCCTGGCCAACGATCCGGCCATTATCCTGGCCGACGAACCTACCGGCAGCCTGGACACTCAGAGTGGCGCCGAGATTATGGATCTGTTAGAAACCATCAACCGGGACCAGGGCACCACCATCCTGATCGTCACCCACGACCCCAAGGTAGCGCGCCGCACCCGGCGCATCCTCACGATGCGCGACGGCAAGGTCGTGGACGACCACCGGGTGCAGAGCTTAGTGAAAGAGGACTTGCGAGAACTGGCTCACTCCAGATTGGGAGAGTTGCTCCTCAATGGAAACGAAGAGCAGGTACTGGCTGAAGTGAAGCTGGATCACCTCGAGGGAGAAGCCGCAATTGAGGCACTGCGTCAGTTACTGCGCCGAACGCTGGCAAAGTAAAAAACGGATGTACGCTCCCCGAAGCTGACAGGATAGAGGATGGAAATAGATGCGAGAAAGTCTAAAGACCTTGGATCTTTTAGGGTGATATTTATCTTATTTGTCCTCTTATTTGTGAGAATATTGACAAATAGGCAGTTCTTGTGTTAATATGCCTAAACAGCGAGGCATGCAATAACAACTTCCACTCCCTACCCCTCTTCTATACCTCTCACCAGTAGCCACTTCCGGATTGACCCGAGCCATGCCCCGCACCAGCCCATCAAGGCTGGATAGATCTGAGTTGCCTGCATCCTTTCTT
>JAHELX010000160.1:0-6086 GCA_024643945.1 Anaerolineales bacterium | reverse complement strand
ACGGATAGGTATGAGAAGTTTGCAACTAAAAGGGCAAACTCGATCCTTCTATATGCTGGCTTGCGCCTACGCATTGATCTTACTCGGACGCCTCTACCTCACCACCCAACCGCCCATCAATTCCACCGACTTGCTGCGCTACATTGGCTTCGGAAAAGAGTTTTGGACCTACGGCCTGGCGATTTATAACTACACACCCCGGGATTTTGGCAACACACCCTATTCCAACCTGTGGCCAGACCTGCAATTCATCTATCCAGCGATGTCAATGCTCTTCTTCGCCGCTGTGGCTGGCATCTGGCCCAGCCTTTTCTTCGCCCGGCTGGTGCTGACATTGCTCGAGCTGGCGAACGGCTTGCTTATCACCCGCATCACGGGTGACAAACTCTATGGGCTGTTCTATTTTCTAAACCCGGTAAGCATCTGGTGGATTTCTGGCGAAGGCCAATATGAATCGTTGGTCGTTTTTTTCACCTTATTGGCCCTGTTACACCTGACCCTGCGCACTGCCTGGAGCTATGGCTGGCTGGGACTTGCCATCCAGGCCAAGTACTGGCCGGGCCTGTTGCTGCCCTATTTCCTGAACCAGGAACGGCGACTGCGCCCACTGATGATTTTCGTAATCGCCTTCGTGCCCAGCCTACTCTTTGTCCTTTTCAGTGATTACATTTTCCACATCCTGGGCAGCCAGGTGATGGCCACCAACTGTAACGCCTTCGTGTGGAATTTCGCGGATGACACCAGGACTTGTGGCACACCTATGTGGCAGTTAATCTTTAATGCTGTAGCCACCTATGGCGCATTGCTGGTCGTCTTGACGGGCATGGCACTGGATCGGCGTAATCCCGAACGATTGCTGACTTATGTGGCTTTGTTGGCCTTCATCGTCTACTATAAGAGCATCACCTGGGCGACATCCTGGTATCTACTGATGTTCGCGATCTTAGCTATTCCCATCCGCCGGCCTTGGATACGCTGGGCTGTTCTACTGCTGAGTTTCGTCGAGCCAATTGCCTGGGCTGGCATCTTCGGCGCGCCCATCGGCTGGGTCAACCCTGAGCCCCCAACACCCTATTTGTGGGGTGGCATTTGACCCCAATATCATTGCATTGCGTTCCCCTGCTGTCCGTGTTACAATGGCTTGACGCAAAGCTACTCAGTCCCGCCGGACAAGGCGCCGGGCATCCCTTAGTGGAGTCGCCAACACCCGAGGCCGTTGCTCGCAGCGCCCCTTCATATGCCAAAGCCGTTCTTTAGACGAGTTTCCCTCACTCTTCGCCTGAAAACCGCGTTGTGTCACCAACCCGTGAGCATAGAAGGAGAAGCCAGAATGGCAACTGTTGCGACCTCACTCCCCGAGATACCAGACCGGATGCATCGCAAAATCATCAACTCGTGGGCTATGTATGACTGGGCCAATTCAGCCTTTGCCACGACGATTATGGCAGCCGTGCTGCCCGCCTTTTACAGCTCGGTGGCGGGAGCCACTCTATCGCCGGTTCAAGCCAGCAGCTATTGGGGCTACACCAATACCTGCGCGATGTTACTGGTGGCCATTTCGGCACCGATCCTGGGAGCCATTGCCGACCACACCGGGGCCCGCAAGCGCTTCCTGGGCAGCTTTGCTGGTGTGGGAATTACATTCACCGCCCTGATGATTTTCATCAGCAGCGGCGACTGGCTTATGGCTTCAGGCCTCTACATCCTGGGCCGCATCGGATTTGCCGGCGCCAACATCTTTTACGATTCTCTGCTGCCCCACGTCGCCCGTCCCGAAGACATCGACCAGGTATCTACCAGGGGCTACGCAGTAGGCTACCTGGGCGGGGGGTTGCTCCTGGCCATCAACCTGATTATGATTCAGCCTGGCCTGGTTGGCCTGAAATCCTTTCCGGGCATTCCCAATGCCGAGTGGGGATCCCGATTGTCCTTTCTGACAGTTGCCATCTGGTGGGCGATTTTCTCTCTCCCCCTCTTCCGCTGGGTGCCAGAACCTTCGGCCGTGGTCGCGTCCGGCGAGAGCCCCAACCCCGTCCGGGCCGGTTTCCAGCGGCTGCAGCATACCTTCCACAGCATCCGTCGCTATCGCGAGCTATTTAAGTTCCTGATCGCCTTCTGGCTCTACAACGATGGAATTGGCACCATTATCATCATGGCCGTCATCTTTGGCGCCGAGATTGGCGTGAAGGAGGCTGATCTCATCGGCGCGATCCTGATGGTGCAGTTCGTGGGCATTCCCTTCTCGATAGCCTTTGGTTGGCTGGCGCGGCGATTGGGAGCCAAGCGCTCGATCCTGCTGGCGCTGGGAGTCTATACCCTCATCGCCATCGGCGGATACTTAATGCAAACCGCTCTCCACTTCTGGATTCTGGCCCTGCTGGTGGCGACAGTCCAGGGGGGTAGCCAGGCCCTTAGCCGATCTCTGTATGGTGCGATGTCTCCCAAGGCCAAAGCGTCTGAATTTTTCGGATTCTACGACGTGAGCTCGAAATTTGCGGGGATTATTGGCCCGGCTCTGTTTGGCGTGGTGGGGATGTTGGCCGGCTCAAGCCGCTTGAGTATCGTGTCACTGGTGATCTTTTTTATCGCTGGTGCCTTCCTGCTCACACGCGTGGACGAAAAGGAGGGTATCCGCGTGTCCAGGGAGGAAAATGCAGCACTTGAAGCATCAGCGGGGTAGTCTGCCTATGCTTCAACGGGCCATGTGGCTTGCGGATGTCGCTACATCCGCGTGCGGATCAGAAGAGACCGCAGGGGGACCCTTCAACTTATATTCGTCATCTTCGGCGGGGAATTGGTAGTCACCAATTGAAGGCCCGGCAACAGCAGCGGCAACTTGCTGTGCCTGAAGCTCAGGAAGTTGTTTCTGAAGATATGCAACCCGGTCCAATGTCGAGGCGATAACGCCGGCCATGTCGGATGTCGCCCGATCGGCCTCGGTCAGGTAAACGTTGGCCAGGGTGTTACCGTATTCTTCATCCTGGTCAGGATGACACAAGCTGGCTGCCCGACGTAAAGACTGGGCTGCTTGCACGTGCGCTCGATTGAGGCGGGAGACCCAGGTCTCCAGAGATTGCTCCGGCGACTTCCCCTTGGCAGGATCAAGGTGGCGGACATAAGCAACGACCGGCAACGAGGCATTGAGCCACTTATTCTCCTGTCGCCCCATGAATTGCAGCGACCGGTCAATTTCTGTCAACACTCCCCGTCGGCCTGTCTCATCCGCCCGCAGGCCTATTCTGATCAGCGTGCAGAGAGACGTCAAAAGAAGTTGCAAGTCACGAGCCGCCAACACCCAACGTTCTATCTCGACCATTTGCTCCAATTCCGGCGGGATGGGAGGCAGGTTTGCTACGACCTCAGCCTGAACCTGCTGGCGTGCCGCTTGAGCGCGTCGCCGTTCAGCCTCCAATATCTTCTGCACCTGACGAGCGGCATAACGTCCTGCCAACCAGCCGGCGAGCAGGACAGCAGCCAGGTTGAGGCCGAGTTGAAGGGCGAATCTTACCTCTTCTGTCATAGCAGTCGCTCCCCACAAATGTTGGGCAAAGTTAAGGTGCCGGCCAAACTACTAGAATCATATCACGTTCGAGCTGTTACCACAATAGTCAATTGAGGCTAAGAATGCGTCTGAAAAGTCGTGGGGCAGCCTTTCCAGGCTGCCCAATTAGGCTAGAAAGCCCACCAGTGGGGCAGCCTTTCCAGGCTGCCCAATTAGGCTAGAAAGCCCACCAGTGGGGCAGCCTTTCCAGGCTGCCCAGGGCAGGCTAGAAAGCCTGCCCCACGACCTTTCAGACAGCTTCCAGGAGCTTAAGATGGATAATCTCTCGCCAGGAGCAATCCGTGCTGGATTGCGAACACAATACATAGGTCAGACGATTTACTATTGGCCGGCGATAGGCTCCACTAACGACGAGCTAAAGCGTCTCGCAGATGAGGGAGTGCCGGAAGGCACCCTGGCCATTACCGACGAACAGTTGGCCGGCCGGGGTCGGTTGAAGCGCAGGTGGATCGCGCCGGCTGGCACCAGCCTGTTGACGTCCCTGCTTTTCCGCCCGACCTTCCTGGCTCCAACCCAGGCACAGCAACTCACAATGATCTGTTCGCTGGCTGCTGCCGACGCGGTGCGAGAGGTCACCGGTTTGCGGCCCGCCCTGAAGTGGCCCAACGATCTGCTCTTAGATGGCAAGAAACTGGCAGGCATATTGACGGAGCTTGGGTTTGGGGGACAATTGGCGTGGGTCGTGGTTGGATTGGGACTCAACGTGAACGTTGATTTTGCGTCGGAGGCCCTCCGCAACGATTGGCCTGATCTAAGCGACACAGCCACCAGCCTGGCGCTGTCCATGAGACAACCGGTCTCGCGACTGCAACTGTTGCAAAGCTACCTGGCCGGCGTCGAAGCGCGCTACGATGCGTTGCGGGCTGGCCATAGCCCCCACCAGGAATGGGTGGCGCGGTTAGCGACGTTGGGACAGCGGGTGACCATCAGCGCGCCCGAGGCTGTCTACGAGGGTGTGGCCGAGGGAGTGGACGAGACGGGCGCGCTCTTGTTGCGCCAAACCAACGGAGAGGCAGTACGTATCCTGACCGGAGACGTGACGCTGCGAGCATGAGGCGAGGGCTCACGCTATCACACGTCCTGGCCCCGCCCATCAATATCAGCAGATGCCGGGGCGGGGCCGAATGTGTTTACGCAACGGATGTTTCACATTAAGATTGCTTGAAACAAGCATTGCATTTCGAATCGTTTTATGCTATAATGCCTCTTGAAGACTGAGAGCTTGTCCGAGAAAGTGTTAGAGCACCTTAGGCTCTCAGGGGGGAGAGGCCTATGACTCCAGCAGACGGCCTGGAAGCCCGGATCACCGCCGCCCTGGCCCGGTTCAGCCCCAAGCAGAAACAGCTCGCGCGTTTCATGCTGGACAACCGGTATCTTGTGTCCTTCGCCTCAGCCAGCCAGGTAGGTGAGAAAGTTGGGGCCAGTGCCGCCACCGTCGTTCGCTTTGCTCAAAGCTTAGGGTATGCCGGCTTCTCCGAGTTGCAGGCTGCCATCCGCGAGGAGTTACCTACCTACTTGACCGCGGTAGAGCGCATCGAGAAGTCGCTGGCTGCGCCTCCCTCTCCGGACAACATCCCCCAACAAGTATTTCACACCGACATCAAGAACATAGAACGCACGGCAAACAGTCTGTCGATGCCTCAGATCGAAGCCGCCGTGGATGAGATCGTGCAGGCCAGTCGCATTCTGGTTGTTGGTTGTGGGCTTTCGGCGGCGCCAGCGTTGTTCCTGACTCATTCCCTCAAAGTCATTGGTTTCAGTGCCCAGATGGACAGTGACGCGGGGATATCTCTGGCAACGGACATGGCTCAACTGCGACCGGATACACTCGTCATCGCCATTGATCTGTGGCGCTATGCACGATCCACAATGGAGGCAGCGCAGGCCGCCCGGCGTCGAGGAGCACGAGTCATCGCCATTACAGACACGATCGTCTCACCCCTGGCCCAGATCGCGGACTATGCCTTCGAGGTGGCCACAGATGGCACAGCTCACAGCCTCTCACCCACAGCCGTTATCTCGCTTCTAAACGTGTTCATCGCGGCCCTGTCCTATCGGGTGCCGGAACAGGTCATGGAATCTCTACGCCAGGTGGACGCCGCGTATCGCCATAATAACTTGTTGCTCACGGAGTGAAGATGCAGATCACTATCTGTGGCGGCGGAAACGCAGCCCATACGTTGGCCGGCCTGATGGCTGCCCGGCAAGAGCTAAGGGTAAATGTGTATACTCCCTTCAGTGACGAGGTTCGGCAATGGCAGCAGGGCATCTCTGCCCAGGGCGGCATCACCGTCATTACCCCGGACGGCACTTTGACGGGGCGACCCCACCGGGTCAGCGCAGATCCGGCTGCAGTGATACCCGGCTCCCGGTTGGTGCTGTTAGCCCTCCCGGCTTTCGCCCACGAGTCGACGCTGCGCGCTATCGCCCCCCATCTGGAGGATGGCGTCTGGGTGGGCGTCCTACCCGCCCGTGGGGGGTTCTACTGGGGTGCCAGGCACGCCCTGGGGGGCAAGAAAGACAG
>JAHELX010000853.1 GCA_024643945.1 Anaerolineales bacterium | reverse complement strand
AGAATCTCGACCGCGAGATTGAAACATCACCACCGACATTGACAAATTGACCACCTATATGTTACCAAAAGAAGAATCTCGACCGCGAGTGTTTTTGCTAATATAAAAGGGACCCACCCCCCTGGAAAATGTCGGTCGAAAAGGGACCCACTTTAGTCGGATCTCTGCTATCATGTTGGCCTTAATACCAGCGCCACGGATAGCGGAGGAGGAGCATGATTAAAGTGGACGAGACAGAACGCATCCGACGTGCCTATCACGTCGAGCACCAGAGTATTCGCCAGATCGCTCAGGAACTGGGCCACTCGCGCCGGACGATACGTAAGGCGCTGGCCTCGGCCGAGCCGGAGCGGTACAAACTGAAGCAACTGCGCCCGGCCCCGGTCTTGGGACCGTACAAAGCGCGCATTGACGAATTGCTGACCGAGAATGAGACCATGCCTCGTAAGCAGCGGTACACCTGGCACAAAATCTACGACATGGTGTGGGCTGAAGGCTACCGGGGCAGCGGCTCGAACCTGCGCCAGTACATTGCGGACCGGCGCCGGGAGAAACGCCGGCCGGCGGTGTACCTGCCCCTGGAATTTGACCCGGGTACCGATGGCCAGGTGGACTGGGGCGAGGCCCAGGTCATCATGAATGGCGTCCAAATCACGGTGCCATTGTTCGTGATGCGGCTGTGCTACTCGCGACGCACCTTCGCCATGGCCTTTCCGACCCAGAAACAAGAGGCGTTCTTCGAGGGACATGTGCAAGCCTTTCACCACTTGGGTGGCATACCGCAGCGTCTGACCTACGACAACCTAAAAGCCGCGGTCTTGAAGGTCCTGGCAGGCAAGAACCGTCAAGAGCAGGAACGTTTTGTGGTGTTCCGTAGCCATTACCTGTTCGAGAGCAACTACTGCACGCCTGGGGAGGGACACGAGAAGGGTGGCGTCGAGCACGGCGTAGGCTACGCTCGCCGCAACTTCCTGGTCCCCCTGCCACGGGTGTCCTCCTTCGACGAATTGAATGAGCATCTACGGCAACAATGTTTGAAAGATGACCAGCGGCAGGTGGAGGGACAGCCGGTGCCCATCCAGCAGGCCTGGGAACACGAGCGCGTCTATTTGCGACCGCTGCCAGCCCAGGATTTCTCCTGCTGCCAGACGCTCGCGGTGACCCTCACTCCGTACAGCCAGGTGATTGTCGACACCAATCGTTACTCAGTGCCCGCGGATCAGGCAGCTCCTCACTTGGTGGCCAAGGTCTATCCCTTCCGGGTCGAGATATTCCGCCCGGGCGAGCGGGAGCCGATTGCCTGCCACGCGCGCTGCTATGGACACAAACAGGACATCTTTGACCCAGTGCACTACCTGCCGCTCCTGGAACAGCGTCCCGGAGCCTTACGGCACGCCAAGCCGATCCGGCGCTGGCGCGAGGACTGGCCGCCCATCTACGAGCAGTTGTTGCAACATCTGCAAGCCGAGTGGCCCGACGGCCGAGGCACGCGCGAGTTCATCCGCGTGCTCAGCCTGCATCGCAGCTACCCGGCTGACCTGGTCGAGCAAGCCGTGAGCCAGGCCATGGCGTTTCACTGCGCCCACGCCGACGGTGTGGAACTCTGCTTGCACCAGTTGGTGCATCCCGAGCCTGCTTTTGCCAGCTTGGACCTGAAGGATCGCCCTGGCCTGCTAGCGGTCGGCAATCAGGCCATCGACTTGAGCTGCTATGACCAACTTCTGGAGGGTGTCCCATGTCAGTAGAAACCCTCCTCCTGGAAGGCTACTTGTCTACGTTGCGCCTGCCGACCTTCGTGCGCAACTATCCGCGTTTCGCTGAGGATGCCGCCCGGACCAACCAGAGTTACGAGCGCTTTCTGCTCGCCCTGGCCGAGCAAGAAGTCGCTGAGCGGGATCGGCGACGCCAGATGCAGCGCCTCAAGGCGGCTCACGTCCCGGTGGTCAAAGAGCTGGCTGATTTCGATTTCTCCGCCATCCCCGGTCTCAACATGCAGCGCATCCTCGACCTGGCTCGCGGCAGCTATATTCAGAAAGCGGAGCCGGTGCTCCTGGTGGGCAACCCGGGCCTGGGCAAAACCCATGTGGCCACGGCCCTGGCCGTCGAAGCATGTCGGCAGTCATACCGAGTGCGCTTCTACAACGTTGCGGCCTTGGTGGGCGAACTCATCTCGGCCGAAGAAGAACATCGTCTGCCCAAACTGATGGCGACCGCCCTCAAGCACGATCTGATCGTCCTGGATGAGCTGGGCTTCATCCCCTTCTCCACCACCGGCGCTCAACTCCTGTTCCAGTTCTGTTCCACTCTCTACGAGCGCGTGGCCTTAATCATTACGACCAATCTGAAGTTCGCTGACTGGTCGCAGGTCTTCGGTGATGAACGCTTGACCCTGGCTCTGCTGGATCGGCTCACCCATCGCGCTCACATCGTCGAATTTGTCGGCGACTCATATCGCTTTCGGCAGCGCCTACACCGCGAAGAGCAGACGGAGGTGGCTATGTAGTCAACCCATCCTGGGGACAATCTCGAACGGCGAGCGGCGTGCCCAGGGCCTTCCTTGACTGCTCGTTGCTCGCTCCGTTCGGCATCGCTGGCAGTCATGTGGGTCCCTTTTCCATCGTCATGTGGGTCCCTTTTCGATTGTCAAGGTGCAGGTGATCTAAGCCAAGTGGTCCCCTTTTCGATCGTCATGTGGGTCCCTTTTCGTTTGACAAAAACAGCTATCCCTACTTGTTGTTGTATGAAGTGAACTATCGCGTAGAAAGCCACAACACCGGCGATTGAGTCGTTTTCGAATTCGAGCTCAAGAATATTTCCCTTTCGGAAGTGT
>JAHELX010000852.1 GCA_024643945.1 Anaerolineales bacterium | reverse complement strand
GGCAGGGCGGCCGAGCAGCGCAGGTTGCACAGCTCACACGTGGTGCACACCAGGAAAGTATCCACCATCTTCTGGTCCCACTCGGCGCGACCTTCCATGTATTCCCGCAGCCAATACCACTTGCCGCGCGGGCTCTGGCTTTCCCAACCACGCCCGTAAAACTGGTCGCACTCGTCGATGCAGTAGCCGCACTGAGAACAGGCGTAGGCATACCAGGCCACGTCGGCCGGGATATCGCGCACCGGCTCTTTAAGCCGCTCGCCGACCTGGGTGATTACCGCGTTGCCGAAGGGGCGGATCATAGGTTCGAAAGTGCTGGCCAGGCCCAAGGCTGCGCCCAGCAACCCACTACCGATCACTTTATTCGGGTTCAACAGTCCCTTGGGGTCCACTTCTTTCTTGAAGGCGCGCAGCCGTTCGGCCCGTTCCACGCCCAGGACTTCGTCCGCTTTCTTGGAGAAATACAATCCGGTGGAATAGGGCCGCCCGCCGTTCTTCTCGGCAATCTTGATGATGGTCAGTGCCAGGCCAAACACGAAGTTGTAGCTGAACTTGCGCTGGTCGCTGGGGATGAAGCCCAGGATGACCACTTCTGGCTCGCCACTCGACCCATCGCGCACGATGACCGCCTCCTTGACCACAGGCTGGTCCACCTTGCGTTCGATTTCGGTCATCACGTTACCCAGGCTGGAGAGGGGGACGATGACCTCGGCCGGCACCAGCGAGGGACCTAAACGCTTCACTACCATCAGCTTGAAGCGATGTTCCCACTCGTGGTGAGCGATGCGCTCACTCAAAATTTCGGCTTCGCAGCGCTTGACCAGGTCGGGCAGCCTGGTACGCACTGTCTCCCCGTCACTGGCGCGGAAAGTCAACGTCAGCACGTAGGCCGCCGGCAGAATCACCCGCTCTTCGGCGGGATGGCCGTAGTGCTCCATCAGGGGCGCCCGGTTCTTCATCTCCGCCATGCGCGGATTGATGAACATCATCGACCAAATCGGCAGATCGGCTTTGATGATGCTGTCCACCAGCTTCTGCAGATCGTGGGCGTCGGGGCAGGCCAGGGAGATCACTTCTACATCCTCCAAGGGCTGCACGCGCAGCGTCACCTGGCTGATGAACCCGGTAACCCCCTCGGCGTCGGCGATGAGATCCAGGCTTTGCCCTGAGCCGCCCCCGCCGAACTCGCGCACTTCGCCCGTGGGTAGCACCACGCGCGCCGAGATCACGTTCTGCGAGAAGTAACCGTACTCGTAACTGCCGATACCGCCGCCTCCCTGGGCCAACCAGCCGCCCACACTGGAGGAGGGATAGCTGGTGGGATACAGCCGCAGCGTCAGGCCGTGCGGCTTGAGCTTCCTATCCAGTTGCTCCCAGGTGATTCCCGGCTGCACGGTTACTGTCGCTCCCGCCGCATCAATGTCCAGCACATCTTTCATGTGGTAAAAATCGACCACGAGCCCCTTCTTGACGGGGATGACACCCCCGTAACCGGAAGAAGCTTTGCCGCGTGGGGTGAGGGGAATACCCTGTTGGTAAGCCCAACTGACCACCTCGATCAGCTCTTGCTCGTTTTGAGGCTGCACCACGGCGTCGGGAGTGGTATCGCCGATGAGGGGCTTCACCAGGTTGGGAATAGCCGCAATGTCGTGCCCATACAGAGTCCGCTCCGTCTTATCAAACGTCACCCGATCCTTGAATTTTTCAAGATAAGCTTGTTGTTGGGTGTTCATATGTCATATCTCCTTAAACTGTTTCCTATGAAAAAGCGGAAGGATGGAAGATTGGAAGGATGGAAGGTTGTCTTCTTCGCTCTTGCGATCTTCCAATCGTCCATCCTTCCGACCTTCCAATCTTCCATCCTTCCATTGTCACACTGCGCTCAATCGGGCGATGCTGGCCAACCGCTCGAGCAGCGAGAAGCGCTCGTTGCCGATGTGCGCCAGGATATCCGCCATGCGCTGGATGGTGACCAGCACTTTCTTCCGCTCCTCGAGGGTTAGTTCGAAGACCGTATCAAAGGCATCTTGCAACTGGTCGCTGGGGAGATTCAGCTTCTGCGCCAATTGCTGCGTCACCTCGGGAGCCGGCGGCCACTCTTCGGGGGCAACACCAAAGACGATCACCATCGCCTTCAATTCGTTTCCCATGCGCACCAGCGCACGGGCGCACAGCAGCCCCCCGAAACCGGGCATAAAGCGAGGCTCCAGCGCTGGCACCCGGCCCAAATCCCGCCACATTTCGTGGCAAATTGCGTGGCCGTTATCCGCTTCGTCCAGCAGGCCGTACAGCGAGCAGGGGTTGCTGGCGCGGGTGATGGGTTGGCCCTCCAGGTCGGTAAGGATGAGCATCACCCCCAACACTTCGGCAAAAGCGTCCTGGATCAGTTGAACGCAGTCGAGGGGCAAGATTGAGGCCAGGTCATCGTTCGAGGAATGAGTGCCCGGCAGACCTGCCAGATTTCCCCAACCTGGCAGGTCTTTGTCGGTTTGGACATTGAGCCAGCTTTCTACCAGGTCGCTGGGGAAACGCCACTGCTTGCCCACCTTGACCGCCGGCAATTGCCCCGCTTCCGCCATACGGTAGATGGTGGAGCGATCCACCTGGAGCAGATCTTGCATTTCTTTGGCTGTCAGCATCTCGGACATCAGCACCGCCCTATTTGTGAAACATTGAACATTCTGAGTTTATTATATCTCACCTTGCTCTGCGCAGCAAGTGACATGTGGCAGTATTGTATGTGACAGATATCACTATCTGCATTAGATGCATTATCTGCATTAGATGCACTAGCTTGTGTTGGAATACGATGTTAAGGAGAGGAAAAGAC
>JAHELX010000851.1 GCA_024643945.1 Anaerolineales bacterium | reverse complement strand
TGCCTGTTCACAATTCTGAGATTGCGACTATGTTTAATCAAGTCGCTGATTTGCTGGAAATCGAGGGCGCAAATGAATTTAGAGTCCGCGCCTACCGGGACGCTGCCCGAACTATCGACGCCCACCGCGTAACCGAACTGGATACTATGCGCTTTGGCGTGGGACAGGCGCGACGAGGTTGGCTGGAAGCTGAGGACGTGCTGAATACCAGGAGTTGGAAGGAACTTAAAAAGCTATTGCGGAGATTATAACCAAAGTGATGGCAGATGAGTATAGGTGAATTATGATACTGTTTAAGGATCGAGCCGACGCAGGTCGAAAGCTGGCTAAAGAGCTTCCAAGCTATGGTGGCCGCACAGACGTGATCGTGCTGGGGCTGCCACGGGGTGGCGTGCCCGTTGCGTTTGAGGTGGCCAAGGCGCTTAAGGCGCCGCTGGATATTTTTCTAGTGCGCAAACTGGGCGTACCAGACCAAAAGGAGCTGGCGATGGGCGCTATTGCACCCGGTGGGGTGCGGGTGCTAAACCGCGATGTGGTGCAGGCGCTGAATATTCCAGATGAGATTATTGAGACAATCGCGGCTGAGGAGCAACAGGAACTGGAACGGCGTGAGCAGGCCTATGGTGGCGACCGCCCTAGACCTGACGTGCGAGGTCGCACGGTCATTCTCGTGGACGACGGTCTTGCGACCGGGGCGAGTATGCGGGCTGCTGTCATCGCATTGCGAGGGCAAGAGCCGGCTGGCATTATCGTCGCAGTTCCGACGGCGGCACCCGAGACATGCGAGGCGCTTAAAGGCGAGGTGGACGAGATCGTATGCGTTGCAACGCCGCAACCGTTCCTTGGCATTGGCGCCTCGTACGAGGAATTCTCGCAGATGACTGATGAGGAAGTGCGCGAGCTGATCGAACAGGCTAGCAGCTTGCTGCCGACAGGGTAAACAGTCAGTTGTAAGAGTGTGTACGAAAAGTAAGGTGAGGCAGGCTGGAAAGCCCGCCCCACGACTTTTGAGACAGCCTCAAAGCATTCAAACAGGAGGGCGCCGTGAAAGGCGAATTCTGAACTATGGAGATGGAAACGCTAAAGAAAGCGGCAGAACTTGCCGAAGGGCTTCGGTACATTTTCATCGCTACAGTGGATGCAGAGGGATTGCCCCATATGGCTTTAGCGGGAAGACTTACCTTTGCACCTGACGAGCACATGATGTTAATGGGTTGGTTTGGGTCGAACACGGTGGCGAATCTGCAGCAGAACCGTCGCATTGCGATTGTGGCTTGGGACGCTGCTGCGAATGCCGGATATCAGCTTCTGGGTGAGGTGGAGGAGATGAGGGAGCTGGCCATCTTGAATGGATATGTACCCAATGAGAAGAATCAGCCCCCCCAACCACAGGTTGAAAGAGAATTGCTTGTTCACGTGGAGAAGATTACCAATTTCGATTACGCGCGGCATAATAGCACCGTGATAGAGTAGGAGCCGAAGGAGGAAACAATGGAATACACGTATCTTGGTCGCACCGGTTTGAGAGTCAGCCGGTTGTGTTTGGGCACTATGAACTTCGGCCCCGAGACCAGCGAATCTGACAGCTTTGCCATTATGGACAAGGCGCTGGAGTCAGGCATTAACTACTTCGACACAGCTAACGTATATGGCTGGCAGAAGGGGGAAGGGGTCACCGAACAGATCATCGGGCGCTGGCTGGCCCAAGGTGGTGGCCGGCGCGAGCAAATCGTCCTGGCGACGAAAGTCCATGGCGCGATGGGCGATGGCCCCAACGACCGGGGGCTGTCGGCTTATCACATCCGGCGCGCTTGCGAGGAAAGCCTGCGGCGCCTGCAGACGGATCATATCGATATTTATCAGATGCATCATGTTGACCGCAACACGCCCTGGGAAGAGATTTGGCAGGCAATGGAGCAACTCGTGCGCGAGGGCAAGATCATCTACGTTGGCAGCAGTAACTTTGGCGCCTTGCACATCGCGCAAGCGCAGTGTGCCGTCCTGGCACGCGGGTTTATGGGCCTGGTGTCGGAACAGAGCCTTTACAACCTTAGTGCCCGGATGATTGAGTTGGAAGTCATCCCCGCCTGCCGGACCTTCGGATTGGGCCTGATTCCCTGGAGCCCATTGGGAGGCGGGCTGCTGGCGGGTGCCTTGCAGAAGGCCTCGGAAGGACGGCGGGCGTTGGAGCGAGTGAAAGAAGCTATCGAGAAACACCGGGATCAACTGGAAGCGTATGAAGCGCTCTGCCAAGAGATAGGTGAAGAACCGGCCGACGTGGCGCTGGCCTGGCTGCTCCACAATCCGAATGTGACGGCTCCCATCATTGGGCCGCGTACCCTGAAGCAACTCGAAGGCAGCCTGCGCGCGCTGGAGATCGAACTGTCTGAGGATATCCTGACTCGGCTGGATGAGATCTGGCCTGGCCCCGGGGGTGAAGCACCCGAGGCCTACGCCTGGTGAACTGATCAACATGCGGCGCATCAAAAGTCGATTCGAGAGGGTTTTGGGCTGACGGTTGCCGAGGCTATGTGGAAAGGAACACCGGTCATCGGAGGGAATGTGGGTGGAATCCGGTATCAGATTGAAGATGGCGTCAATGGGTTTCTGGTCTCTTCCGTGGAGGAAGCGGCAGACAGGATCGTTCAATTGATCAAGGATGAGAAGCTTCGAGAGCAAATGGGGCAGAGGGCGAGGGAAAGCGTGCGAAAGCACTTTCTGATGATCCGGCTTTTGGAGCAATATCTTGAGTTGCTCAACTCTTTTGAGACGATCTATCGGCTAATCTAATACAAATGAGTAGCAAGTAATGGGTCCAGAAAATGATTGGTATC
>JAHELX010000850.1 GCA_024643945.1 Anaerolineales bacterium | reverse complement strand
GAGTAGCAATGTTACAGCTCATCCAACTCAAATAAGCTGGGTATCGCAAGTAGGGGCTCCCACTCCGCCCAAACACTGAGTGTGGAGCCCCTTATTGACTGTGCGCACAGCAAATTCGAGCATCAACTTCCCACAGCTTCGATCACCCGCTGCAGCCGTGCCCGCGCCTCTCGGGCTACAAGGTCCAGATTCGGATTTTCTACCACGCCCAACATGGAGATGGGATCCACGATGGAAACCACACTGCCCCCGTCCTCCTCGTAAACGATGACGTTGCAGGGCAGTAACAGCCCGATCTCCAACTCCGCCTCCAGGGCCTGATGGGCTAGCGGCGGGTTGCAGGCACCCAAGATGACATACTTACGGAAGTCGGCGTCCAGCTTCTTCTTCAGGGTAGCCTTGACGTCGATCTGTGTCAGGACGCCGAAGCCTTCCCCTTTCAGCGCCTCGGTCACCTTTTCCACGGCCTGCTCGTAGGGCAGGTTTAGTTTAGTTCGATAGGCATAGTCAGTGATTGCCTTAGTCATGTCGGTCCTCCTTCTTCAGTTGATACTTTAACTGGTTGTCCCCGGTAACGTAAAGTAAAATACACTCCCCTCGCCAACTTTACTCTCGACCCCTACCTGCCCGCCAAGCTTTTCCACGATACGTCGCACGATAGATAGGCCGAATCCGTGTCCTGAGATGCGAACCTGCCTACGCTGAGTAAACGATTTAAACAACCGAGCCTGCTCGTCACGTGTGAGGCCCGGGCCGTTATCGTGCACCCAAAAGCGTATCATACCGTCTGATTGTGCTGTTGCGCCCAGTTCCACCCGCGGCGACTGGCCGCCGTATTTTACAGCGTTGCTGAGGTAATTGGCCCACACCTCTTCGACCCAGGGACCGTAGCCCAGCGCTGCCGGCCAGGCCTCGGGCAGGATAATCTCACTCTGATGTTCCTTAATCAGTTGGGCTAATCGCTGCTGCGCTTCGGCCGCGATTGCACCCATATCCAATGGCTCTAATTGGACCTCCACCTTGCGTACCTCGCCCAGAAGCAACAAATTGTCGATAATCCTGTCCATCTTGAACGCAGTGCGCCCGATAAGCCCCAAAAGTTCCTGCCGCTCCTCATCCTCCAGGGTCGCATTGTAATGCTCGAGCCCATTGGCAGAGCTGATGATGGTGGCCAATGGGTTCTTGAGATCGTGAGCCACCGTGTGGGCAAAGGCATCCAGTTCCTCGTTACGCACTTGCAGTTCAGACGCATACTGCTGGAGAGTCTCCTCGCTTTGTTTCAAGTCCCTAAACAGAAGGTCGTAGGGCCTTACCAGGCCTGTTTCGATGACCGCCTTGTAGATGAGATAGAAGGCAACAATCTTGAACAGGTGCCCGATGATATTGGGAAGGCCATAAACGTCAATGTAAAGGGTGAAGGCCAGTTCGGCACCAATGGTGAAAATGATGGATAGAATCAACAGGTTCAAAACGCCTCTATCGAATCCTTCGCGATTCTTGAGCAATAAAGCTATAGAGGCTAAAAGTATCAGCGAGATGATGTATTCGCTGATCTTTTTAAAGGGGGTCAATCCTATCCCTTCAATGTAGCAGTCAGGGAAAACATGCCAATAGAAAATAGCTCCCAGCAAAAGGCCGACAGCCACCGCGTAGCCAATAAACACGTAATAGGGGTTGGGCTTCCGACGAAGGAGCAAGGGAGCAATGAGAAGTGAGATGCTTTGGAGATACCGGGCAGCAATCCACAACTGGGTGGGTAAATTGGCGTCATCCCCTGGAAATACACGCATACCTTTGTAAGCCAGGGTGTGGGTCAGATCCAGGCCGGCAATGAACAGGTAGGCGATACCTATGAACAAGAGATAATTGTTCTGCAGAAAATGACGCGCGTTCCAGGCAAACATAAAAATGGCGCAGGCTATGACGATGCTGAATATCTCAGCCAGGTTGTGGAAAAGAAGATAGCTGTGAAGACTGGACAGAAACAGCGCCAGCAAGACCAACAAGCCGGACAGGATGGCGACGCCGTTGCCGACCGTGACAACCTGCTCTCTCATAGGCTTTGTTATTCTGTGCTTTCCGCCGCGCAAGAAGCCGGGGCTTGACCCAATGCTCACAGCAGACTCCAGCGGTGCAGTTACGTGAAGCGCTCTGTGGGTGGCTCCGGTGAGGTTTTCCAGCACGGATTGGGCTTTAAACTCAGGTGTGAACGTTCGACGTTTTGCCATTGCGGTTTCCCCCTCTGGACCCATTTTAGAGCAGACTTGAATTGTTGTCTAATCTTTGGAGATCACTACCGCAGTCACACTTCGCGTTGCCCGTGCCGTGTTGGCCAAGAATAGCAGCAGCACCACTACGTTGATGAGCCCTCCCCACTGCCGTCCCGCTACCCAACCGGTCAGGTCGCCCATTACCCGCAGCAGTAGTGATAGCTGGAGCAGAACCAGAGGCGCGTAGAAAGTCGGATCAAAAGCCAGGGGAACCTTAAGTACGGCCGGTAAGATGATAGGCGCGTGTCCGAAAATCATGCTGAAGACAAATCCTAGAAAGAGGGCATGCAGCACAGCGTCGTAGTGGGGTCCGGCGGCAACGCCGCCGAAGATCTGTGCCATTAGCCCGCTGGTCCCCAGCCAGACGTAACCAGAAAGCATACATACTGCGATGAAGCGGGATAGTCCTGTCTTGCGCAGCGTGTGCCGGGCAATGTCATAGCGCAACAGCCATACAGCCAGTGCAATCATCCCCGCAGCAGCCAGGCGCATCCCCAGGTCGAAGGCCGCGATCATCACGATGAGCCCGACCAGGAAGAGGCTGACGGCGACCAGGAAGGCAGCTCGGACG
>JAHELX010000849.1 GCA_024643945.1 Anaerolineales bacterium | reverse complement strand
CGTAGGCGAAGGCGACGTCTCGAAATTCAACCAGCGGCCCGTTGCGAGCAGCCGCCAACGTGGGGGGCACATAGGCCGGCAGCGAGTCGTGACGGGCCTTCTCCAGGATCATCGGGGCCGGTAGTTTCACCTCGCGGTAGTCAACCACCGCTTCCAGTCCGGCGGTAGGGCCAAAGTAACGTACCTCACCGTCTACCATAAAGCACGACAGTTCGGGGCTGATCTTCAGTACATCTTCTACACGATGCTCGATGATGACCACCGTCTTGCCCTCATCAGCCAGGCGCCGGATAAGCATGAGGGCTTCCTGAGCGCTGGCCGGGTCCAGGCTGGCCAATGGCTCGTCCAGAAGCAGGACAGAAGGCTGCATCACCAAAGTGCCAGCTACCGCCACCTTTTGCTTCTCGCCGCCCGAGAGATAAAAGGTCTCCCGGTTCTTCAGGTGAGCAATGCCCAGGTACTCCAGCGTTTCATTCACACGGCGCAGCATCTCTTCGCGCGGCAAGCCCAGATTTTCCAGGCCAAAGGCCACCTCGGTGAAAACGTGGGCACCCAATATCTGCCGTTCCGGGTCTTGCAGCACCGTACCGACGATTTGCGAGATGCGCGACAGAGGCATGGCGGCTGTGTCCTGGCCGTTGAGGAGTACGCGCCCGCTTAGTTCCCCTTTGTAGCTGCGGGGGATCAGGCCATTGATACAGCGGATGAGGGTGGTTTTGCCACAACCGCTGGCGCCGGCGACGAGCAAGATTTTACCCGGTTCCAATTCAAAGGAAACGTTCCGGATAGCCGACTCATCCCGGTCGCGGTAGCGAAACGAAAGGTTTTCGACGACTAGTGGCAGAGCTGCAGTTTGTGTCACCGGCACTCCTCTTGAACGTAGTCCCTTTCAATGAGGATAACAGGTTACATGATGATTATACCGGCAAACTTGATGATTTTCAACCATTCACTCCGAACTGGTTAAATGCGCCACCTTCTGACCTGTGGTCGGCTCCAGCACCGTCTGACGCAGGAAGGAATGGAGCTGAGTGCTGCGCCGCTTGACCATGATTACCGTTATATCAGCTCGTTTGGCGATCTGTTCGGCAATATTGCCCAGCAGCAGATTTTGAAACAGCGGCTCATTGGTGGCCCCAAGGACGATGAGATCATACCCCTCGCTCTCGCGCAGCACTGTGTCCACCACATTGGGCCCTTCGACGATGCGCGGCTCGATGTGCTCGTAGTTAATCCCCTCCAGCGTGTAATCGATGACCTGTTGGGCACGCACCAAGGCGCCATTGCGCGCGCCGGTGGGGACTATGTGTAACAAGGTCACCCTGGCCGGGCCGTCTTCTCCCGCCATAGCCATGATGGTTGCCATTTTGACCGCTCGACGGCTGTTAGGGCCGCCGGCGACCGGGACCAACACAGAGCGTATCGGCCGGCGCGCCCGGTAGCGGACGACAGCGATGTCGGTCGGAGGGTCGTCCACGACGGGGTCAATGACCGAGCCGTAGAGCCGGCCGGCGGTGTTGGTGTAGCCTGGCCAGCCGAGCACAACCAGGTCCGACGCGTTCTCATCGACCGTCTTACGTACCGCCTCGGCTACATTCCGCCCCAGACGGATGATGGTATGAACTGGCACCTCCCACGTTTTGGCCTGCTGGATGACCGTCTCCAGATAGGATCGCCCCCCCTTGAGGAACAAGCGACCTTCACCCAGGGTGAGTTGGGGCGGTACGCGTACCACGTGTAATGCCAGGACCTCGCCCCCATTGGCCTGGGCCAGGATGGCCCCGATCCGACCCAGAATGCGTGCCTGTTCCTGCGTAGCCACCGGCACCAATACCGAGTAGTCGCGGCTGACCAGCACCTCCTCCAGGAGAATCTCCTTAGGCCTCTCCAAGGCTTCGACCTTGGAGAAATAGGTGTAGTAAGCCAACAGCCCCGCCACAATCCAGCCGATGGCAAAGTACCAGGCGATGGGGCTGTAGCTGAACAGATTCAAGGCCAGCAAGGCATTACACACGATAGCGATAACCGGCACGATGGGAAACCAGGGAACCACAAATCCGCGACTCAGGTCGGGCATCTTGTGGCGCAGAGTCATCAAAGCTACGTTGACCTGCAGGAAGAGCAACAGAAACATAATGTCGGCGGCAGCCGCCACGCCCTCAAGGGGTAAGGACCAGGCCATGACAATCATCAAGCCGCCCGATACGAGCACCGCCCATTGCGGGGTGTGCCGTTGGGGATGGATCCGGGCGAAGAAGCCAGGCAGATTGTGATCGCGCCCCATGGCAAAAGAGACGCGCGAAGAGGAATAAGTCGTCGCATTCAGAGCCGACATAGTGGAGACCAGGCCGCTGAAGAGCAACACCACCGCTCCGACGCCGAAGGGAAAGACCTGGCTGGCAACGTCGACGATGGCGAGCTCTTTCTGCAGTCCCAGGTACTGGTAGGCCTTCATCCCGTCTGGTGGGGTAATGGCCCCAATGGCGGTGACGCCCACCAGCAAGTAAATGATCACGGCAATCAGAATGGCCAGGAAAACAGCCCGGGGAATATTCCGCTTGGGGTTGATCACTTCCTCCCCCGACTGGGCAATGATCTCGTAGCCCTCGAAGGCGATGAAAGTCAGCCCCATCGCCACGAATACCCCCATCAGGCCGTTGGGCATGAACCCGGAGGTAAAGCGGGCATGCCAGGCCTCGACCCGCCCCATAGCTATAATGCCAAAGATGGTAAACAGCCCCAGGATCGTCACTTTCGTCATGGTCACGATGTTGCCCACCGTCCCGGTCTCGGATGCACCCCGGTAGTTGATGCTGGTGAAGAGGATAATGATCAGGGTCATCAGGGC
>JAHELX010000848.1 GCA_024643945.1 Anaerolineales bacterium | reverse complement strand
GCCACTGCTTTTCTTTGCGACTCGACACGGTGTTGTTCCTCCGAAGTACTTGTCGGATAATGGAAATCGGTGAAAAAGAAACAGGCCACGAATGATCTCTCACTCATGGCCTGGCAGTAGGCTATCTCAGGCAATCTGGTACTCTGTCGCGATCAATTCGACAGGCACAAATGCCCCTGTTGGGGACAGCGAAGTACCAGAGATAACCAGACAACAAAAAGGCCATGAGGCGCGCCATCTTGTCGCCGACTCATGGCCTGGTTATCCTATGGAGGTTGTGGCTACAATTCTAGGCTTACGTCCTCCCCCCGACCAGAGCGTGACGAGCAAGACCGACGCGAAGTGCAACGGCTTGGGCAAGTGCTTGCATTTGAGTCATATTGCTCGCCTCCTTCTCTGGGATTGGTGAAGTATGTGTAACAAGATCTCGGGCATTATACGCTAAACCGGAATTTTGTCAAAATCACTTGACCTCCCTCTGGCAGGGTGCATTCCAGTTTGGGGGGCAGACCTAACCCCCCGGCCCCCTTCCCTACCAGGGAAGGGGGAGAATTGCTCCCCTCCCCGGGTCGGGGAGGGGCTGGGGGTGGGGTCTGCCCCCCAAACTGGAATGCACCCCCGCTGCCAATTATTGTTGACATTCAGGAACGCAGGCACTACAATAATCACATAATGACGACACCTTGGGACCGATTCAAACAGGCAGCTCACCTGGGGGAGCCAGAGCAGGTGCCGGTGGCTTTCATCGTGGACAGCCCCTGGCTGCCGGGCCACGCCGGGATCAACACCCTGGACTATTTTCTACTACCGGATCAGTGGCTTGAAATCAACCTGGACCTGCTGGATCGTTTTCCCGACGCAGTCTGGATTCCTGGCTTCTGGGTGGAATATGGGATGGCCGCCGAGCCTTCGGCTTTCGGCGCACGCGTCAATTTCTACGCCGATCGCCCACCTTCCATTGAGCCGGTAGCGACCGATCCCGCCTACTGGGCCCAGGTAACCCCGGCCGACCCGCAGGAGGCGGGGTTTATGCCTCTGGTGCTGCGCCTATACCGACACATGGAGGAGCGGTTGCGGGCGGAAGGGCTGGACATCAAAATGGTGGCCGCCCGGGGCCCCATGGCCACTGCCGGCTGGCTGATGGGCATTACCCAGTTGATGCTGGGGCTGGTCACCCATCCGGCCGAGGTCAGCCGCTTTCTGGATACCCTGACCACCACCACCATCCGCTGGCTGCACGCCCAGCTTGAGACACTCCACGACCCGGAAGGGATCTTATTGCTGGACGACATCGTCGGCATGATCTCTCTCCAGCATTACCAAGAGTTTGTGGCCCCTCACCTGCGGCGCATCTTCGACGAATTTGAAGGGCTCATCCGCGTCTACCACAATGACACGCCTTGTCGCCACCTTTATACGGCGTTGAGTGAGGCCAACTTCGACGTGTTCAACTTCACGCACAAGGTGGACATCGCCCAGGTGAAGGCGGAGATGGGACATCGCGTGGCGCTGATGGGCAATGTGCCCCCTTTGGACGTGGCCGTGCGGGAACCGCCCCAGGTGGTGGCCCGGTGGGCCCAAGCCTGCCTGGACAAAGCCGCCCCTGGGGGCGGGATGATCCTATCGGTAGGGGGCGGCGTTTCACCCGGTACGCCGCCTGAGAGCCTGGACGCGATGTTGGAAGCAGCTCGCGCCTGGTCGAAACCGGCCTCTGCGTAACGAAGGGTAGCACCACATTTAACCGTGGATCGATTGGGGCCGATGATTGAAATCATCGTCTGCTAAAGAAAGTGCGTTCAAAACGCACTAAAACCGCGCCTTTTAACCTGTTTTTAACAGGTTTCGTATATCAGCGGGGTGTTTTCCCGCCCACGGTCCCGAGCGCCCGATGGTCCCCTGCACAGGGGAAAGCCCCCCCACGGGGCTGCACAGGGGAAAGGGACCTACGGGCAACGCCCCGCGACAAGGCCAAGGTCGCCACCGCGGTTTAGTGTAGTGCTACCTAACTTCAGACACGCTCTCGCTCTAGCAGTTGTGACGCTGCCTGGCCGATGGCCGCGGCCGGCCGTGACACCGCTTGAACTTGAGGCCGCTGCCACACGGGCAAGGGTCGTTGCGGCCGGCCCGGGCGAAGCGGTGTTGGACCTCTGCCTCCTCTTGCGCTAAGTGGAGCATAATGTTGGCAGCCGGACGCCCGGCACGCAGTTCCGCCGCCATCATCCGCATCGGCCGGTCAATGTGGGTGAAAAACGCCTTGTAGCCTGCGCACAGATAGCCTAGTCCCGGCTCGCCGTCGGGGGTGTGCAGGATGCGGTTCTTGGGGCAGCCGCCGTTACACACGAAGCGTACCTGGCATTCTCGACAACAGCGGGGCAGCGTATCCCGTTTGGCCAGGCCAAATTGTCGCTGAGGTTCCGAGCCAACCATCTCGGCGAGGGGCATGTCATGCATGTTGCCTAACTTGTGCCCCGGCTCCACGAAATGGTCGCACGCGTAGAGATCTCCGTTGTGCTCCATTGCCAGCGCACTGCCACACGTCTCTTCGAAGATGCACAACCCCGGTCGCTGGCCTAGCCAGGCGGCTAACGCTGCGTCGAAGATCTGCACGAAGACCCGCCCCACGTCCTGGCGTACCCATTCGTCAAAGATGGCAATCAGGAAGTCCCCGTATTGGCGGCCGGTCACCGAGCGTGCGCTAACCTTCTCGCCCTCCTGGAAGCCGGTCTCGTTGTCGCGCTCGAGAATGGGGATGAACTGGATGAACCCGGCACCCGCCTCATCGCGCAGGAAGCGATAAACCTCCAGGGGGTGATCGGCGTTGGCCGCGTGGACGCTGGTCAGGACATTGAACT
>JAHELX010000159.1 GCA_024643945.1 Anaerolineales bacterium | reverse complement strand
ATGTGGCATCGGGTGGCTGTGGTTGAGCAGGTTGCAAAAAGTGGGCAGACGTTATGGAATCGAAACATCAGTTTGACGTGATCGGCCTGGGGGTCTCCGTCGTCGACGTCGTCACCTTGGTGGATCATTTCCCGGCACGGGAGGAGGTCCAGCATGCCAGTGCAGCGGCCGTTCAAGGCGGCGGGCCGGTGGCGACCGCCATGGTCACCCTGGCCCGGCTGGGAGCCCGGGTGGCCATGCTGGACGCCGTAGGGGATGATTGGCGCGGCGAATTGATTCGCGAAGGATTTCGACGCGAAGGGGTGTGCATCGACTATCTGAAGCGGGTCCCAGGCTGCACCTCCTCTATCGCCTCCATCCTGGTGCGCCAGCGCGATGGGGCTCGCTCCATTGTCTTCGCCCCGGGCACGGCCCCGGAATTATCGGCGGCGGACATCCCACGCGACGTCATTACGTCCGCCAGGATCCTGCATCTCAATGGCCGCCATTGGGAGGCTTGTCTCCAGGCGTGCCAGTACGCCCAGGCAAGCCACGTCCAGGTTTCCTTCGACGGCGGTGCGCAGCGTTATCGGCCCGAGCTGAGACAATTGGCTCCGCTGACCGATATCTGCATCGTCGCCCGGAACTTTGCCGAGCACTACACCCAGGAACCTGATATTCGGAAAGCGGCTGAAAGACTGCTGGAAGAGGGGCCAGGCCTGGTGGTGATCACCGACGGCACCCGAGGCAGTTGGATTTATCCCCGGGAGGGGCGGCCGTTCCATCAACCGGCTTACCTCCTGCCCCAAGTGGTAGATACCACCGGATGTGGCGATAGCTATCACGGGGCGTTCCTGTTCGGCCGGCTGAAGGGCTGGGATCTGGAGAAAACGGCTGCTTTGGCCAGTGCGGTGGCAGCGCTCAACAGCCAACATCTGGGCGGGCGAAGCGGCCTTCCCACCCTGGAACAGGCGACCTCTTTTCTCTCTACCCAGGGAGAGTGAACCCTTAGGAGCTTCCATTTTGGACAAACAGGACAGATTGTGTAGAATTCAAGGAAAGATTCCATTGCGACACAGCATCTATCATATAGATTGACTGCGGGCTACCAGCAAGGAGGCGCCGGCAGCCCCGAAATTTGTCACCAACCAGGAGTTGTGAAAGATGAAAAACAAAGTATTTAAGACCGACGAGGAATGGAAACAGGAGCTCACCCCGGAACAGTACCATATCACCCGGCAGAAGGGCACCGAAAGGCCGTTCTCAGGAGAATATTACAACAGCAAAGAAGAAGGGATTTACCGCTGCGTGTGTTGTGGTAGCGAACTGTTCAGTTCGGACACGAAATACGATTCTGGCACGGGCTGGCCCAGCTTCTGGGCCCCCATCAGCGAAGAAAACGTAGGCGATGAGCCCGACTACAGCCTGTTTATGCGCAGAACCGAGGTGCTGTGCGCTGAATGTGGTGCGCACCTGGGGCACGTCTTCGACGACGGGCCGGCGCCGACCGGCAAGCGTTATTGCATCAATTCGGTTGCTCTCGAACTGGTCAAAGAAGAAGACGCCGACTCCGGCGAAAGTTAGCTCCATAGCCCTCTTGTAGCGAGTTGTTTCTGAACGAGTACAAAGGAGCAGACTATGCAGACGAGAACGCTCGGCAATACCGACCTAAAAGTAAGCCGTCTGGGTGCAGGCCTGTCAGAGCTTGGGTACAGGCTGACTGTGGATGATGAAGCAGAGGCCGCCCGGGTCCTTAACGCGGCGCTGGACGGAGGCATTGCCTTCCTGGACACCAGCGCCTGTTATGGCGCCAGCGAAGAACTGATCGGGCGTACCATCTCCCACCGGCGCCAGGAGTACGTCCTGGCCACCAAGTGCGGCCATGTGACGGGTGGCCACTCAGGCAAGGAGTGGACCGCCCAAACCATCCAGGACAGCATTGACCGCAGCCTGGCCCGCATGAGGACCGATTATCTGGACCTGGTGCAATTGCACTCCTGCGGGGTGAATGTTTTGGAGCGGGGGGAGGTGATCCAGGCGTTGCTCGACGCCAGGCAAGCCGGCAAGACTCGCTACATCGGCTACAGCGGAGACAATGAGGCCGCCCGGTGGGCGGTAGAAAGTGGCGTGTTTGACACGTTGCAGACCAGCTTCAACCTGGTGGAGCAGCGGGCCCGCACGCGGCTATTTCCGGCCGCGAAAGCCAGGGGCATGGGCATCATCGCCAAGCGCCCCATCGCCAATGGGGCATGGGGTGTGCCCCAAAGCCCCAGTGCCTATGCCAGCCAGTACTTCGATCGGGCGCAAGTGATGGCGAAAATGGGCCCGCTCCCTGGCGCTCCCCAGAACCCCATCTTGCTGGCCCTGGGCTTCGTCCTGGCTCACGACGAGGTGGACACCGCCATCGTTGGGACGCGCAATCCCGAACATATGCAAGCGAACGTCGAGTGGGTCGAAGGTGAGCTGCCTATCCCCGCTGAAGTCGTTGAAGAATTGCACCGCCGTTTTGAGGAACTCGGCCAGGGGTGGGTTCAGTTAACCTGATCCTCTTGGAGGCGTCGCCTCTTTACTTATCCCTCGATTGTGTAGAAGCCGTGTGAAAAGTAGCTTTTTGTACGCCTGCATCCCTATGCGGAACGGGGGACCTTTCCTTATCCCTCGGGCGTGTACGTGTCGCTATCGGGGAAATAATCATACCAGCCAGATTCGAAAGCTGGGGTGACGATCAGGCCGGGTAGTTGCTCGCCGCGCAGCCGGCCAGCAATCGCCGCACCGCTGGCAGCTCGCCAGCTACTCCCGGTCTCAGCATCCACCAGGAGACCCGAGTTATGGGGCTCTGTGCTGAAGCTGAGAATGCGCTCGCCGACCCGGCGGACGTAAGCCACGCCGGTCTGCGTCTCGAGGTTGAACCATACCAGCACTAGCTTGCTGTTGATCACGTCGTTAATCACCGGCTGGTCCGCCAGCACCCGGTAGGGATAAGCCCGCGCCTGCCCGGCCACGCGTACTCCCGGGACACGCTGCTTGACTTGCAACGAGCGCTCATCGCGTGGAATCTGGTGATTGACCACGCCCTCCAGGGGCGTGTTGTAATAGCTGGCATAGGGATCCACTGCGTAGCTGCCGCGCGGATTGGTCGCGTACGTCCCACAATCGAACTGCTCGCACGTCAGACGTTTGCTCAAGACCAGCGTATCCGGGTGCTGCGCCTGCCAGGCCGCCCATTCGGTATGCAGGCTGGGGTACACGACCAGGCTCTGGCCGGTCAGAGGTCCATCTACCGCAGACCCATAGAGCTGGCTCCAAAGCGAATCAGTTTGCCGGTCGAACATCACCAGCGTATTGTAAAGCAGTTTGCCCGATACGCCGAAGGTCAATGGTTCGGCCTAGCCCTCGACACGCCGACTGAAGACCAACGCCGTATAGCACAGCGGGCACCAGGTGTAAACTGATGGCAAAAGTACCAGGTTACTTCTGGACAAGTGCAACTACCGAGCGCTGCGTCGTTAGTGTCTATGATTCGGACACGCCAGGCAGTGAAAAACTTACCAGCTCAGTTCTTTTAACGCGGCACTAGGTGCCCATCAACCAACCCAGCGTGCCGAACATGACCACGTACGTGGCCAGCGCCCAGGCCACGCCGTGGAGGGTGGCACGGCCGCTCAGCCGGTGGCGGGCAAACCGCCAGCCAAGGGGGAGTAGAGCAAGAACCAGCCACACGGCGATGGCGAAGGTATATCCAGGGACTTGCCGGCTACTGTTCAAGCTGAGCAGCAATAACTGCACCAGGAAGAAGATCGTGACCGGCAGTATCAGCGTGATGAAGGCCCACCCCACGCGCCGGCCCACCCTACGCACCTTCCCCTGAGGGCGGTCCTGGTCCCTGGGACCCCCATCCAGGCCCAGGCGCGTGGCACTCACTGCCAGCAGAAAGCGCCCCACAGCGAATATCAAGCCAGCTATGGCCAGGGCCACAACCAGCTCCAGGAGCAGCCTGCGCAGCAGCGACCAGATGAGGGACCGGATCAGTTGATCTACATCCACTGCATCCTCTGCGCTGCTTGCCTCCTGATCGATCCATATGTACATGGCTTGTTGCATGCCCCGCAAGCGGTCGAGCACCTCTGAAGTAACGCCTGGTACGTCCGCCAGATCGTCGAGGGAGCTGAAGCCGCCGCGTTCATTCCGCGCCTGCACAATCTCGCGCGCAAGCTGGACATCGACGCCTGGGACTGTCCGCAAATCCACCAGCGTGGCTGCATTCAGGTTGAAGTGATAAGCGGTGGGGAGGCTCAGGTAGACGCCTAATGACCACATGGGGATCTGGATGTCAGAATTGCGCAGCCAGATCTGGGGCCGCAAGGCGGAATCCACGCTCACTTGCCCGGCTACCAGTCGCTGGCGCAGGTCCCGCAGGTACTCACCGTGCGCGGCCGTGGGCAGACGGCCGGCCGCCCAATCCCGGGCCATTTGCAGAGCACGAGGCTCCACCGAAGTCCCCCGGGTGACCTCAAGGAAGACGTCATACAGCGCCTCTGCCTCGTCCGGATAATCCGTCGCATAGCCTTTCACCATCTGGATGGTTGGCGATGCGCCGAGTAAATCGCCGTCAAGGCGCACGTGCCGGGCGAAGACCCGGAACAGTTTGAGATAGACGTTCTCCATCGGGCTGAACCGTTCTGCGGGAGAAGTTTGCGACCAATTAACGTCGTCTCCAGGCGAGAGAAAGGGTTCGTAAAACGTTGGCTCGCGGTATGTCTGCTGCAGGCGTGGGTCGTTGACCAGCCGATAGAAGAGCGTGGCAATCAAGCCCTCGTTGGCCAGCATCTGGGGGCCGTTCTTGAAAGTGTCCAAGTTTTCGGGGGGAAAAATGGCCTGGTAGAGCAGAGCGGCGTGCTGATCGTCGCGGCCTACCAGTTCCTCCGGAATTGC
This sequence comes from Anaerolineales bacterium, assembly GCA_024643945.1. The sequence continues at coordinate 5,683 of JAHELX010000159.1, read as the reverse complement.
GGTCTGATGGGCAAAGAGGTTGGACTTCACCCCGGCATAGCGAAGATAACTCTCGCTTTGGCTGAACCAGAGGGGCAGTGTCAGTGTGGCCGGGCACAGGAGACAAGGCCTTTGCAACTCGCGCGCCAGGCGGGCGTAAGGACCCTGCTCTGCGGCGGGAAGCGGCGTCTCACGCAGGGCTTGCACTGCGGCATTCGCCGTGTGATCCGCGGCTACGGCCTCAAAATGCTCCCCCCAGCCCTCGTTAAACGCGTAGAAATAGTCGGTCACCATCGTCACCTGGTGGACCTGGGCAGCCAACTGCATCTGCTGCCAGCCCGCCAGTTCCTGAAGGATGGCATGTCCCAGCTCGTGGGGGAAAATCTGCTCGAAGTCGCCGAAATGCCCCTCGCTGATGGACACACCTCCCACGTAGCTGGTCGTGCGCTTGTCTATGAGTTGCCCCTGAGCATCTTCCAACCAAAAACCGAGCTCGGCGTACCCACCATTGCCACCAAGGAATAGATAGGTCGGCTCCCCTGCCACTGCGAGGTCAACACCTGGTTGATGAGCCAGGAAATTCTTGACATACTGGTGTAGTATCAGCGCCTGCCGGGCATAGGATTGCTCAAGAAGGCGGGCTGCTTCTTGCGCCAACTCTGCGTTGGCGTCCGCCGGCCTGAAGACTGGATGTTCACCATCGGGGGAGGGGAGGATGCTCGCCTCGAGCAAGGCATACAGCGGACGGTCTGGTACCGCGGATAAGTTCGTCGTCTCGACACTCAATTGGGCGCCAACGGCCCCGACCGGTGTGACGGCAACAATCAGCCCAACTACTAACAGAGTAACACAATGCTTCGTATTCATCACAACACCTGCGTAGCTTCTTCGCCGCGCAGCAGGGCCAGCAGCCGCGCCTGATCGCAGTGGGGCAGGCATTTGGCCGCCCGCTCCAACCGCCCTCGCCGGATGTAGGCCAGCGTCTCCTCCTCCAGCCAGGAGGCGCGCACGAGTACGCCGTCCAGGTTTACCGCCGTCTCGGTTGTGTCGGCTGTGGGCACCCAACCGCCGGCCTCGCGCCGATGCAAATCGCCCATCACCTCGACGGTGACTCCATCGAAGTCAAAGCGACCGAAGTGGGAGCGGTAGGTCTCGCTCTCGCGGAGAGCCACGGATTCCAGGGTATAGCCAGCAAAGAGGGCCTGGAAGCGGTAGGCGCCCTCGGCGTCCGTCTCCAGATCCAGATCCTTTACCGGAATCGGAACGCCGTGCAGCACGACCGAAGTGCCGCCGACGACCCGGTAGGCCACCCCGGCCTGGTCTAACTGCCGGGCGACTCGGCGCAGAGCCACGCGCCAGCGGGGTTTGAGGGCGACGACCAGCAAGTGCTCGACGCCTCCGTGGAGAGAGGGGTCCGGGGCCACGTGGTAGTTCAAGTTCACCCACGTATCCCAGGCCTTGCCGGAGAGGGCATTCACTTTGTCTTCGATCATGCTCACCACCCCCTCGACGCCCAGAACGGTAAGAACCTCAAAGCCTGCACGCTGGCACAACGGGCCGACCTGAGTGGGATAGGCGAAGTGAGCGACAAATTTCAATTCGTTCTGACCACGAGGAGCCAGTATACCTGTGTTCATCAGCATCTCCAGGCGCTCCGTCTGCTCCAAAGGCCATGTGGGCTGGTGGGCGGCGACGTGGCGGAGAACTGCGTAGCGGGAGATGAAGGTGGCGAAAAGCGTGCCACCAGGCTTTAGCACCCGCCAGGTTTCTGCCAATGTCTGGCGTCGGTCTTCCTCCGCCAGCAAATGGTAGAGCGGTCCCATGAGCAAGACGGCGTCGAAGGCCTCGTCGGGGAAGCAAGAGAGATCAGTGGCAGTGCCCTGCACGTAGCCGGCCAGCGCTACGCCGGCCTCGGCAGCTTTTTTCTCTGCCAGCCGCAGACATGCCGGCGACAGGTCGAAGAGGGTGACGTCGTATCCCCGGCGGGCCAACTCGATGGCATAGCGACCAGGTCCGCCCCCGCAGTCCAGCACCCGCGCGGGAGGTGGGGGTAAATGCCCGGCCAGCGCTCGCATGGTCACGGCGAACTCGGTGCGATGGCGCTCCATCCGCTCCCACTCCTGCTCAGTCCCCTGATCATAGTAGCGCCTGATCACCTCAGCGATCGGGTCCTCATGCATTGCTGGCAATTCAGCCCTCCTGCTTTATCATCTCTTGTAACTCGCGGCCGGCGGAGAGGAAAGCGCGTATCGTTTCGGCCCAAGCGGCCAATTCCTCCTGGCTGTAGAGACCCGCATACAGGGTGCTTGAGCCGTGGAAACGAACGTAGACGATGGGTCCTGCGACTATCTCACACTGTCGTATTAAGTCCTCTGAGTTTCCGAGTTCAGGGAAGCTCGGGGGAACTCTGTCCCTACGCAAATGGCGTTCTGCTTCGAATCCCTCCGGCCATTCCATTGCCTGGGCGTGACGGGGGTGTTATAATTCTGGTACTATGGACAACAATCCACAGGCCACCCGCTCCAGACACCATCTCCGGCTGGCTGCCGCTCTGAGTACGCTGCTGCTGGTTGGCCTGACGCTGGCCCTGATCTCGCGCACGCGAGAAGGCAACGCCATGTGGAACGTGGCCGAGTACCGCCTGCGCGTCATGTGGTGGTCGCTGACCGGTCAGCCAGGCTTCGATCCTTCCCAGACCGGCAGCCTATCCGGCGTGATACGGAATACCCGTGACGAGCCGGTGCCCGATGCCATCGCCATGGTGGCCACGCTGCGCGGCCAGGTGTACCAGGCGCGCAGCGACAAACGCGGGCAATATCGCATCGACGGCGTGCCGCCTGGCCGCTACGTGCCGTTGGCTGCGGCGAGGGGGTACGCAGAAATGACCCGCGAGCCGGTACAGGTGGTGGCCGGCCGCTTGCAACCCAACCAGGACTTCGCTCTGTTCCCCTACCGACCGGCACCCGTGGAGCCGGCTGATCTCCAGATAGGCCGGCCGCAGCAGGCCTCATCCACCTTTCCCACGCAACTGCTGGCCAGCCGTACCCCCTTTACCTTCACGCTGGACGGCCTGGCTATCAACGGCGGGCAGATCTACCTGCCGCCGGATACATCCGAGCCGCTTCCCACGTTGTTCATCGTCTATCCATCGGCGCCGCTCAACTGGGACGCTACTTCGGTAGCACTGACGCGGGATCACTTCGCCGTGCTGGCGGTCGGGCCAGATGCCGACCGGGGGCTGGACATCCAGGGACACGTGCGCGACCTGCGAGCTGCGTTTCAACTCTGGCAGACAGGTCCCCTGCGTTCGGCGGGGGGCACGACACCGCTTATGGATCGGAAGCGGTGGGTCATGATGTCCGGCAGCTTTGGCTCGCTGATCCTGTTTCGGGCGCTGCGCGACCTGCCACCGGTGCCGGCCCTCGTGAACGTGGGTGGGGTGAGTGATGCATTCCTGGGAGTGCAATCACTCTACAGCGAGGATCTGGAGATCCCGCCCCCTTACGACAGCTTCATAGCTGCTATGGGCCGGCCGGATCGGGACCCTGCCTTCTTCTTCGCCTACTCCCCCATCTTTTTCGCCGACCGGCTGCCGCCGACCCTGATTGTCCATACCTACGCCGACGAGGTAATTCCCTACAACCAGGCTACCGCGCTGGACGTCGCTATGACGGCGGCCGGCGTTCCCCACGACCTTCTCCTCTACGAAGATACCACCCATTACTTGGACGCCTACAACCCCACCCAGGCCACTTACGTGGTGTACGAACGCGTCGTGGCCTTCGCTAAAGAACACACCGCAGCCCGCCCTCCTGATTGATCAGCCACCGGACTTGCCGCTCTTAAGCCCGGTGCGCCGCTTGTTGCTCACCTCCAGCCGCCGGGCGATCTGGCGCAGAACCGCACGCCAGCGAGGTTTGAGGGCAGCGACCGGACCTCTATGAATCGTTGGCATTTCGGTCTTCTTGCTTCATCATCTCTTGTAACTCGCGGGCGTTGATCACGGCGTGCCCGAAAGCATCGTTGTTGAAGTAGACATAGACGTCGTGACCGGCGGAGAGGAAGCTGCGCATCATTTCCGCCCATCCGGCCAACTCCTCCCGACTGTAGCGCCCGGCATACAAGGTGCTCGAGCCATGGAAACGGACGTATACGATGGGTCCTGTGACCCAACGCGGACAGCGCATGCCCGGCAAGTCAAAGATGCAGAAGGAAAGACCATGCCGGGCCAGTACATCCCGCACCGGCTCCTCAAACCAGCGCTCGTCTCGGAACTCGAAAACGTGGATCAGGTCCGTCGGCAGGAGGTCAGCGAACTCCGCCAGTCGCTCGGCGTTGGGTCGCCAGCGAGGAGGAAGCTGGTAAAGGATAGGTCCCAGGCGGTTGCCCAGCCGCCGGGCGCGGTCGAGGAAGCGCTTCAGAGGCTCGGCGCAATCTTTCAAGCGCCGCACGTGGGTGAGGTAACGATTGGCTTTCACGGCGTAGACGAAGCCCGCTGGAGCCTGCTCGCACCAATGGTCAAAGGCCTGTTCCGACGGCAGGCGGTAAAACGTGTTGTTGATCTCCACCGTGTCGAACTGGCCCGCGTAATGGTTGAACCAGCGGCTTTGGGCTAGCCCTGACGGGTAGAAGACGCCACGCCAGTGAGGGTAAACCCAGCCCGAGGTACCGATTCGGTAGTGAACATCCATCCCTTTTTACACTTCACGTTTTCCATAGTTACCCGACAAGATTTGCGTTATGCGCGAGAATTATACCCGCCCAAGCGCAGGTATTATATGACTCACGCACAGAAGGAAACACAGACTTGAATTCCTCTATATTACTTTAGCCGTGCTCCTTTCCGTCCGTGAGTCGACAATTCGGTTGCGGCTTGGCCGCGTTATGTTTGACGATTGACTATCTCCCGCCATGCCGCGAGCTGCGCGGCGTGTTCGGCGTCGTGCCGCCAGTAGACTTCCAGCCAGCCCGGAAAGGACCAGTTCTCTTCCTGAATAAGACACCGTTGGAAAAACGTTTCCTGGGCCAGATCCTCCAGCCATGCCACCCACGAGGCACGTGCCGCCTGCAATTCCGCCAGCACCTCGTCCAGTGATCGATTCCGCCAGGCGGCCACAGCGGCTGCGTTGAAGGCGTCCTCATCCCGGGCCGTGGTGAGGTCAGGAGGGTCCCCATTCAGCATACGTTGCATCTCCTGCAACGCCCAGCGGTCCCAGGCAGCAATGTGTGCCAGCAGGTCCTTGGCCGTCCAGTCGCCCACGACCGCAGGCCCGGTGAGCGCCTTCTTGTCCAGGCCATTCACTTGTTCCAACAACCTGGCTCGCTCGGTCGCGAGACGGGCCAGCAAATGGCGATGCCACGCGGCCAGGATTTCCCGAACCTGGTTTGTATGCTCCTGCTCGTGTTCCAGGAAACGGCGCAAGACCTTGCGGGCTGTCCATGGTTCGCCAGGCTCCCAGGCACGATGGGCGGTATAAAACACGCCGGAGCGTTCTGCCTGTGTCAACTGTTGAAGCTGGCCGATCGCGGTGCGTCGTGTCATCTCCAGGAACTCTAGGATGGGGAGACTTTCGTCATGTGACCACTCCGGGGGCAAGGTTTCGAGGTCTACGAGCCGGGAGACGTACCATTTCTCGGCGTTACCGACGTGCCGCAGCAGACCGCGGATGGTGAAGGACTCGGGGTGGGGTTCCCAGTCCAACAC
>JAHELX010000847.1 GCA_024643945.1 Anaerolineales bacterium | reverse complement strand
CTGGAACGATCTGACGCTCTTCTGGGGCGACCTGGTGCCGGGTGACACCATTAGCCTGCTGGTCAGTTTTGTGGTGGACAGGATACCGGCCGTATTGACCAGCACCCTTAAGGCCCTCATTAAGGTCCCGTGGAGCAGTGATGGCGTACCGCAGCAGTGCGGCACTGGCGAGGCCATTGTGTACTTTGCCACACCAACCTCAACTACTACGCCGACACCAACCAGCACATCAACTCCAACCATTACGAAGCCACCCACCGAAACGCCAACGCCACCCACTGAAACGCCAACACCCACCAGAACCCCTACATCCACTGAAACCGCTACACCCACCTCAACCCCGGCTGTGCTCATCCTGCCGGAAACTGGCGCCAGCCGCCCGTCTGCGGCTCCTGTGTGGCCCTGGGCTGCCTTGCCTGTTTTTGGGCTGCTGATTGTCTGGTTAGCTCGCCGCCAGAGGGGATGACCCTGCTAAGTATCTATCCGGAAATTCGGGGAGTGTGGAATTTATTCCGCCCGCAGCAAGGGTAGACTCAAGTCTGCACTCCAATTCTCGGATAGGTTCTAACGAAACGATACTTGCTGAGATCATTTGAGAAGCCCGGTTCTTGACCAAAACCGGGCTTCTTTTATAGGGTGACTTTTCTTTGCAAAGACGATTGGCTGCCTACGGCCCCAAGGCGATCGTCTTGATCACCCCATTCGAGGCTCCATCTACCACTGACACGGTGCCGTAGGGGGCATCAATGCTGCGGGCATTGGCCACATACACCTTGTTGGTGCGTGGATTCACAGCCACGCCCTGAGGATTGTCGCCCACATTGGTAATGATCTTAACCAGGCTGATATTGGTGGGCGTGATGCTATCCTGCAGGACGAAGAGTCGATCGCCCGGCCCATCGGTGACGTATACCCGTCCAGTGACCGGGTTGACGGCAATCCCTTCCTCGCCAGCCGAAATGGCCCCCGGCAAGTCCACTGGGCCAGTAATCCACGCCGGTCCGGGGATGGCAGCTATGCTAATATCCTCTGCATTGATCCCAAAATTCCAGAGGCAAGTCTCGTCGGATGGCCGGCCACCGTGTTTTGCGGTTTCCGCAAGCAATTTGTCTTCGTCCAGCACGAAGACTTTGCTATCGGTCTGACCCTTGTTGCGGTCAGGCGGCGAAGTGACGAAGAGGTGACCGGTGGCTTCATTGAAGCCCACCATGCGCAAGATGCGCGCTTCGGGAGGCGCGTGGTGGCAAGCGCCATAGGCATCGGGCGCGCTCTCGGCCTGAGCAGCGTCGAAGACGATGAGCTCACCCGTGTCGATGGTGGCCATGTAGACCAGATTGCTGCGCTGGCTTACCTCAATACCATAGGCAGCTATGAAGTTCTTTTTCTGCACCCAGGCCAGGCGCATCTCATTCACCGCGTCCACAATCGGCATCTTATCATAGTAGTTGGACACGAAGGCCCGATCGCTGAGGGAATTGACAGCCACTTTGAACGGCGCCGAGCCCAAATACCCATCCTGGTCTGTCATACTATGACTATTCAAGCTGGATGCATCTATAAACCACATGCCAGGCGTCCAATCATAGGCGTGCACGACAAAGACTTTGCTGGTTCCGGTTGAGGTCAGCACTGCCAGGCCGGTAGGGCCGTGTCCCACGGCCACGCTCCGGTTGTATACGTCTGGTCCCCCTTCGATGACGTGGACAGCATCCTGGCGCGGGCTGGCGACGAAAACCCGATTGGTGTCGGGGTCCACGGCTACGTCGCTGACCCAGGCCAGCGGCCTGGGAGTGGGCGTAGGCGGAGGGATTGTCGGCGGTATAGGGGGCGTCTCTGAGTAATCCTTGAGGATGAGCGGCAGATAGACGACGTTCGCGAATCCAGCACCTGCCACCGGCGTCTCGTCCGTAGAACTGTTGTTGTCCGTATCGCACTCCACGTCGTTGCCGCCGATTTGCACCGTGTTGATCACCCGGCTGCCGGCCAGGAAGGGATCGTCAACCCGTACGATGAATTGCCGCACATCGCCAAAGCTGTCGTTCAAAGGTCCGACCGAGTAGGTATATAAATTACTGCTGCCCACCTGGTGCCAGTAGCCTGGCCCGACAAAAGTGGTGCCGGCAGGCAAAGTTTCGGTCAATACCACCCCGCTGGAGGGCGCGCGGCCGATATTGCCCAGGATGATGGTGTAGGTGATCGTGTCGCCGGGGTCCACCGACTCGGCCATGGCGCCGATTGGGCCGCCGTTGAGACTACTCTGTAACAGAGCCAGCGCCTGGGGGGGGAATTGTAGGCGTGAGATGAGTTTGTCCAGGTCTCCCATGGCACTGAGTCCCAGTGAACCGACGTTGTCGTTTTTGATCACAAACAGGTCGGGCCATTCGGGCACATAGGTGGTCAGCGTGTACACATTGTTGGCGGGGTCCCAATCTTCACTGCTGGTGGTGATGCGCACCACGTTGGTGATAGACTCCTGGCCGTCCGGGATGGTATCGGCAACCTCGACGTTGAAAGCAAACGTGCCACCCGCACGCGGTACGAGCGTCGGAGTTATCGGCGTGCGGGTATAGGTGCTACCTCCCCCGCTCCATTCAGGCGGTCCCAGGAACGTCACGGCAACCGGATCGATTATCTCAGTCAGGAGCACGTCTTCGGCGGGGATAGTATAGCTGTTATTGGTATAGCTGATGGTGTAAGCGATCGCTTCGCCCGGTACGGCACAGAACGGCACGTTATCCGCCTTGGTCACTGCCAGGTCAGCAGCGTTGGCACCCTGTACCGGCGTCTCTTCGGTGGCGAAGTTGTCACTCAAATCGCACTCAGCTTCTGCCCCGCCGATCTCTACCCGGTTCACCACT
>JAHELX010000846.1 GCA_024643945.1 Anaerolineales bacterium | reverse complement strand
CCTTTCGCGGCAACCACTTCGCCCGGGGCGCGTCAATTGCCATGGTGCTGCTGATTCTGGTGGCAGTCCTGATCATCCCCTACCTGGTGTGGAGCACCCGCTCGGAGGCTGAGCTATGACGACTCAATCGACCGAACTACGCAGCGGCGCAACCTACATAACCCGCTGGCGACGCGCCTTCCTCTATCTGACCCTGATCGCTTTTGCGGTGGCCTATCTGATCCCTGTGTATCTGTTGATCATCACCGGCATGAAAAGTTTCGCCGAGGTGAGCCTGTACCATATGTGGGATTTGCCCTCAGGGTTCCACTTCGATAGCTTCAGCAAAGCCTGGCTGGGCAGCCAGCAAGAGGGTTTTCGAGGGCTGGGCGTCAATTTCATGAACAGCGTATATCTCACCGTCCCGGCCACCATTCTCTCGGCCATGCTGGGCTCGATTAACGGCTACGTGCTGGCCAAGTGGAAGTTCCGCGGCTCGAATGTGCTCTTTCCTCTTATGCTTTTCGGCATGTTTATCCCTTACCAGAGCATCCTCATCCCCCTGGTGCAGGTGTTGAGCAAAATTCCCTGGTTCGGCGGCAACCTGTACGGCACCATTCCCGGCCTCATCTTCGTCCACGTGGTATATGGCATCCCCATCACCACCCTTATCTTCCGCAATTATTATGCAGCCGTGCCGACCGAACTGGTCGAAGCCGCTCGCATCGATGGCGCCAACATCTTTAGCATCTACCGCTATGTCCTCTTCCCGCTGTCGGTGCCCGGCTTTGTAGTGGTGATGATCTGGCAGTTCACCTCCGTCTGGAACGACTTTCTCTTCGCGGTCACCGTCACCAGCGGCCCCGAGGTTCAGCCCATCACCGTGGGGCTTAACAACCTGGCTGGCAGTTACATCGTCGAGTGGAACGTGCAGATGGCCGGGTCATTACTGGCGGCGTTGCCGACCCTGGCAGTGTATATTTTCCTGGGACGCTTCTTCATGCGAGGTTTGCTGGCAGGCTCATTGAAGGGATAGTTGAGATACGTTTCAGACATACTCTAAAAAACGCCGCCAGGTTGAAGGCCCGGCGGGAGCAAAGATTCCCTGGGTTGCGCACCACCGCCCAGGGAATTTTGTGTGACTCGCTGGACTCTGGTATGATGTAAAAAACTATTGCGTGACAGGGAGTGTGAGGTGTCCTACATCCAATGGTATCTTGGCGAGATTGGTAACATTTTGCATCAGCTTCCTCAGAACCAGATTGCCCAGATCATCCATATTCTCAAGCAGGCCAGATTAGAGCACAGGCACATCTTTCTCATCGGCAATGGTGGCAGTGCAGCGACCGCCTCCCACTTCGCCAATGATCTTCTCAAAAGCACTGTGAGCGAAGGCAAACCACGCATGAAGGTCATCGCCCTTACCGACAGCATCCCCGTGATGATGGCCTACGCCAATGATTGCGGCTACGAGACCATCTTTGCCGAACCACTCGATGCACTGGCCACTGAAGGCGATGTACTGGTCGCCTTCAGTGGCAGCGGGCGCTCGCCCAACGTGCTGCGGGCGCTGGATCTGGCCCGCGAGCGAGGATTGACAACGATCGGCTTTACCGGGCGAGACGGCGGTGAAATGCGGGAACGATGTGACGTGTGCCTGGTCGTACCCTGCCAGCCGATGGAGCAGATCGAAGATGTACACGTGGTACTGGCGCACCTTATCTATTCTGCCATCCGCGATGACGCCGAGGGATAATCCAAGTACCAATCGGGAGTGCCTCTGGGAGATAGCAAAGTGAGTGAAATCCAGGTAAGCATGACTGCCCTGCGCCGGAACCTGAGCGACCTGGTCAATCGAGCAGCCTATGGTAGTGAGCGGATTGTGCTGGTCTCGCGCGGTGAACCCAGAGCAGCCATCATTGGCATTGCGGACCTGCGGCAACTGGAGCAACTCAGCAGCGGACAGACCATCCAATATGACCAATTCACCCGCGCGCTGGCAACGGCCGACCGTTTACGCGAACGAATCCAACGCTGGCAAGAAGCACATGGCATTGAGCCAGGAGATGCCGTTGAGGATTTGCGTCAGTTGAGAGAGGGGTGCAATGATGATCGATTGTTCAACACCGTGCGCGATGAACTGGACTGGGTGCACCTGCTGTGACTCGCTTGCTCCTGGCCCTCGACTTCGGCGGTACCAAACACACAGCGGCAGTGATAGCTTCCGGCGAACGTCAATGGCGGGCACACCGGCTCGTCTTTTCGCCCCCCAATCCTGACGCCAATTACGATCTCCAAACGATGTGCTCGCTGGCACAAGACCTGCTAGCTGGGGCGCGACCGGCAGCGATTGGCGTGAGTTTTGGTGGACCGGTGGACGCCACGACCGGCACGGTATACCTGTCGCATCACGTGCCCGGCTGGGAGAACACCCCCCTGCGCGAGATACTGGAGACCCAATTCGGCGCGCCCGCCAGCGTGGACAACGACGCCAACGTCGCTGCCCTGGGCGAGCACCGCTTTGGCGCCGCCCAGGGATACAGCAGTCTGCTATACATCACCATTAGCACTGGTGTGGGGGGTGGCTGGATTCTGAATGGGCAGCCATGGCGCGGTGCACAAGGTATGGCCGGTGAGATCGGGCATACCGTGGTGGATCCCGAAGGCCCGGTCTGCCTGTGCGGCAAGCGAGGATGCGTAGAACGGCTGGCCTCGGGGCGCTACATTGCGCAACGAGCACGGGAGTGGCTGGCGGTACAACCGGACCGGGGACAAATCCTGCGTGCCCTTGCCGGGGGCGATTCCCCAGTTTCCTCAGAGCAAACTATGGAGGCGGTCACCGCTCGATTGGTGAGCCAGGCAGCCGCAAAGGGAGACGACCTGGC
>JAHELX010000158.1 GCA_024643945.1 Anaerolineales bacterium | reverse complement strand
TTGGCCCTGGACGCCATGCTAAAGGGCAGCCAGATGCGCTTCCGTGATAAAGCGCAACGGGTGCTGATCCTTATCACTGATGCCCCGCCCCACCATCGTGATGACCCAACCGACTTTTCCAACTTGACCCTTGATGAGACCTTGGGCATGTTGGAGTCGGCTCACGTGACCTTGTTTGCCGTGGCGCCAGACCTGAGCGAATTGCCGGAAGAGGACAATGTCTGGCGTGGACTGCCGGGCCGATATGGTTTGCCAGCTAAGAACGAATACCAGCGGATGGCCGAGGGGCTGGGGGGTGATTTTTACGACATCGGCCGCGAGCCCAACTTCACCGGCATCATTGAGCGAATCGGGACAGCCATCGCCAACCAGTATCGCATCACCTACCGCAGCCCGCGCCCGACTTATGACGGCACGCGCCGCGACATCCGGGTTTCCATTGGTGCCGGGAGCGGGGCCGAAAGCAGCGGCGGTGGCGCCTACCTGGAAAAACACCTGCTTAATATCCAGTCCAGGCCGCTGGTAGGCGCTCTGTGCCTGCTCCCCTTGCTGGCGATGCTGGCTGCCCCGGCCGGGTTGCGCCTGGTGGCCGCCAGGCGGGCGCCGCCTTCGGCGCCCCCGCGCGTCCCCTACCCGCCATACCCGGCGCGGCCTGAGATGGTGCAGCCATCTCCAACGCCCCCGCCAGCCTCCCTGGCCTGTCCGCACTGCGGGCGTCCTGTGCGGCCCGGCGCTAAGTTTTGCGCCGCTTGCGGGCAGCCAGTTGCGGTTGCGCCGTCGCAGTTGCCCTCCTTGACCTGTCCTCAATGCGGCTACGCCATGCGGCCGGGGGCGAAATTCTGCGCCCGTTGTGGATACAGACCAGGAGCGAGGTGAGCCATGAGCCGCAGGATGCAGATCTACTACAACGCCGTCTTTGGCGCGCTGGGTGGGCTGGTCGCCTGGCTGCTGGTGGGCCTCTTGCCTACCGCCACCTGGAACCTGTGGCTGGCTGTGGCCTTCATCGGGGCTGGCGCCGGTCTGTTCATTGGGGGCGCCGTGGGTATGGTCGAGGGGGCTGTCGTCAAGCGTTCCGCCGTCCAGGCGTTGTTGGGCCTAGTGTTGGGAGCGATTGCTGGCGCAGTCGGTGGCCTGGTGGGATTGTTGGTTGGCCAGACTGCCTTTCTGATCACCGGCGGTGGCTTTCTGGGCCGTGCTTTGGGTTGGACCGCACTTGGTCTCTGCCTGGGCGCCGGACAGGGAGTGATCAACCGTAGCCCCAGGCGCACCTTCTACGGTCTGGTCGGCGGGACGCTGGCCGGGCTGGTGGGCGGGCTGGCCTACGAGGGAGTTACCCAGCTCTTCTTGCGCCAGAGCGACACCGCCCAGGTCTTCCTGGGAGCGCTGGGGCTGATCTTGATCGGAGCCAGCCTGGGGGGCATCACCGCCCTGTCGGTGGAGGTCCTGGAGCGGGTCGTCGGGCGCGGTTTGCTCATCGTCAGGAGCGGCAAGCGGGCCGGGACCGAGGTTTCGGTGGCGGACACGGCCATCCTGGGCAGCTACGACGGCTGCGACGTCTACCTGCCCGGCGACAAAGCCATCGCCAAGCAGCATGCCCGGGTGGGCAGGCAGGCCCAGCACTTCGTGGTCCAAGACCTGGGCTCGCCGTCGGGCACCTTTGTCGGGACCGCCCGCGTCCCGGCTGGCGGTCATATTCTGAAGCACGGCGATCAGATCCGGTTGGGGGATACTGTGGTCGAGTTCAGAGCGAAATAGGGATAACACACACTGCGTATTGCGTGTTCCGGATTGAGCGGACAGCAAGAGTAAGGCAAGTTCGCAGCCTACCAACTCGTTGCCGGGCCAAGAACCCAAGCTACCATCGGGATGGAGGTAACACAATGCCCAAAGATCTGTTATCCAGGGACATGCGGGTCGGCGACGCGGGGCGCTACCGCGTGATAAAGTTGCTGGGCGAAGGGGGTATGAGCCAGGTCTACCTGACCCAGGACACCCGCTTGAGCGACAGGCAATGTGCCGTTAAGCGCACCAATGCCACCCTCTCGCCCACTGACTTTCACCACGAAGCCCAGGTCCTGGCCCGCCTCAATCATCCTGCTCTCACCAATGTCTCCGACTTTTTTGAGGAAAAGGGCTGGTGGTACCTGGTCATGGATTATGTGGAAGGTCGCACCTTGGAAGAGGCTTTGAAGGAAGCTCCTCGGCAGAGAATGACCGAGGAGCAGGCCATCACCTGGGGGCTGCAACTGTGTGATATCCTGGTCTACCTGCATGGCCAGAGCCCACCGGTCATCTACCGCGATCTGAAACCCTCCAATGTCATCGTGACCCCAACTGGGAGTCTCAAGCTGATAGATTTCGGCATCGCCCGCTTCTTCAAGCCGGGCCAAGCCAGTGACACCCTGCCTTTGGGTACCGAAGGCTACGCTTCACCCGAGCATCACGGTCGGAGGCAGACCGACGCCCGCTCCGACGTCTATAGCCTGGGCGTGCTCCTTCACCAGATGGTCACCGGGTATGACCCGGCCGATGCCCCCTTCAATCTCCCCCCGGCCCGTCACTTGAACCCGGCTGTCTCCCCCCAACTTGAAGTGATCGTTGGCCAGGCCACCCAGGTGAATCCAGAAGACCGATTTCAATCTATAGTTGCTCTGCGGGCCGCCCTCAGCGCGGCACAGACCCAGGCACTCGTGTCGTGCCCCCGCTGTGGAGCACAGGTTCGAGCCAGTGCTTACTTTTGCCAGAGTTGCGGTTACGCTGTGAAGCCTACCAAGCCAGGACGAACGCCAGCGGCCGAGTCGTTGCTTTCTCTCAAGACACTGCTTGGGACGGCCATCGGCCTGGCTATCTTGCTACTGCTGACAACCGAGGTGGCCGGCCTGGTGTGGGGTGTCCCGGCCATACGCCGCCAGCAGGCCCTAGAACAGCACTACCGAGCCGGCCTGGCTTTTGAGGCAGCCGGCGAATCGGCCAGCGCCCTGGATGAGTACACCCATGCCGGGGCATATGCCGATGCATCGATTCGGCTAATCACCGTCCAGGCGCAGACAAACACCACCGCCCAGGCCCAGGTAGCGGCTACGGCACAGGTAGCCATGGCCACCACCACTGCCCAGGCGGCACCGACCGTCACCGCCCAGGCGCGGGCTGCCGCTACGGGCACTGCTGTCGTCCAGGCGGAAGCCACGGCCACCGCCATCGCCGATATGGCAGAACACTACCAACGGGGCGTTGACTATTTTGAGCAGCGGCAATGGCAGGCCGCCCAACGCGAGTTCGACCAGGTGGCGCACGCAGACCCTGATTACCTGGACACGGCAACCTACCTGGAGCAACTCGACGGGCTGCTCACCCCCTGGTACGTGCGCATCTATAACATTGATGACCTGGGTATAGTCTATGTCAATGATCAGGAAGTGGTGCGCCGCCTCAAAGATGAGGAAGATACCGGTTGGGTCCTGGTACCCGCCGACTGGCTCATGCCCGAAAGCAATACCTTCAGCTTTAGCGTGAAAAATACTTATGAGGGCTATACCTGGGGTTTCTCTATTCGGCGCGGGGGTGACGTGCTGGACTCGTGGCAGGCAGGCACCGTTAATGTGTGGGGCGCCAACAACGACGATCATACCAGGGGTTGGGTGTGGAGCAAAAGGGTGGTAGTAGACATCCAGGGCCACATCCTGTCCGAAGATTGAGGGCAGGGATAATACCCTTATAGGGGCGCGGCTTCTCCTCGACCAGAAATGGAGTAATGCGATGTTGAAACCGATCTATTTTATTATGATGGGCGCATTGATCCTGATCCTGGGGCTGGTGGCAGTTGGCTTAGTCGTCGGGCCATCCCTCCAGGCCAGGGGCGCCGCTGACGGCCACTACCGGCGCGGCCTGGACTTTGAGGCGGCCGAGAAATGGGAGCAGGCCGCTGATGAGTATCGTCAGGTCATCCACCTGGCCGGCGATTACCAGGATGTCGTCCAGCGGCTGGCGGCAGTGAACGCTCAAGGAGAAGTGGCCATAGCCCAACATGCGGCGGCAACTGCCACGGCCGAGACTCTGGGGCTGGTCGAAAAGCACTACCAACAAGGGCTGGACAGCATGGAACTGGGGCAGTGGGGGCAGGCCAGGGCCGAGTTTGAATGGGTCATCACTGTGGACCCCAGCTATCGGGACGTCGAGGCCAAGCTGGCCGAGGTGAAGCGGCGGCTGGTCCTGCCTACCCCCGCTCCTACCTCGACGCCGATCCCGCTGACTCGGGTGCCTCCCACCGCCACTTATATCCCGACCCGGACGCCAAGCCCAACGCCGACCCCAGCGCCGACTTCAACCCTGGCTGGCCCGGTCCGTTGGTACATCCGCCTCTACAATATTGACGATGAGGCCACGGCGTACATCAACGATGTGTGGATTGGCAGTATCCGCCACCAGCCAGGCGGCACCGACAGCGGCTGGATGGACGTGACCGGCAAGATGGCGCGCGGGCAAAACGAATTTCGCTTCACGCTCTGGAACGAATACCTGGGTTATACATGGGGATTCCAGGTGAAGCGCGGCAACCGGGTGGTGTGGACTGACGAGGCCGGCATCGAGAACGTAGTTGGCGCCGACGGCGACAACCGGGTCAGGGAACATGAGATGATCTACGAGGTCCGAGTAGTCATTGGCCCGGACGGCACCATCATTTCGGAAACGCCGTAGCCCGGTCTCTCACCATAACCGAACCGTACTGGGAAGATAGTCTATCAATCCTATTCCTTTGATGAAAGGCGGCAGATACAAAGCGCATTATTACGAGTAGGAGGAAACATCTATGCCCTTAGCCCCGGGTCAGGTGCTTCACAATCGTTATCGCATCGTCAAACTCATCGGCCAAGGCGGCTTTGGAGCCGTTTACCGCGCCTGGGACACGGCCATTCACCAGCCCTGCGCGGTTAAAGAAAACCTGGATACCAGCCCCGAAGCCCAGCGCCAGTTTCAGCGTGAGGCGTCGATCTTAGCCGGACTGCGCCATCCCAACCTGCCGCGCGTCACCGACCACTTCTTCATCTCCGGCCAGGGACAGTACCTGGTGATGGACTTCGTGGAGGGCGAGGATTTGCAGGCGATGCTGGACCAACACGGCCCACTGCCAGAGTCTCAGGTATTGACCTGGATTGGGCAGGTTTGTGACGCCCTTGTTTATTTACATAGCCAACCATCGCCTATCATTCACCGCGATATCAAGCCGGCCAACATCAAGATTTGTCCCGGCGCGCGGGTCATGTTGGTAGATTTCGGCATCGCCAAAATCTATGATCCGCACCTATCCACAACAGTCGGGGCTAAGGCAGTCACACCTGGTTACAGCCCACCCGAGCAATATGGAGGTGGCGCCACCGACGCCCGTTCGGATATCTACGCCCTAGGAGCAACTTTGTACCACCTGCTGACCGGACAAGCGCCACCTGAGAGTGTACAGCGTATGGTGGGCAATGTGACTCTGGCTGCGCCGCGCCAGATAAACGCGCGCATCAGCCCAATCACCGAGAGAGCCATTCTGAAGGCAATGGACGTCGCTACCAGCCGTCGCTTTCAGCATGTGGTCGAACTGCACACTGCGTTGGTGCAGCAAGCGAGAGAGGTGCGGCCCCAGCTACCAATTTCAGGCTGGCTGTGGCCGATTTCCCAACGACTCAAACTGCTGGGAGGCGCAGGGCTTGTTATAATCCTGTTGGTAACCGGTGTGCTGTCCATCTCAGGTGTATTAGGCAGCCGTCGGTCGGGCGATGCGCCAACCGCTACCACGAAAATGCCAATTATGGCGCCCGAGGGCCTTGTGCTCACTGAGATGTCTGCTGAGACGCCGCGTCTGATTGATATTCCAACCTCTACGTTTTCACCTACGTCGCTGCCAGCCAATACGTCTGCGCCCTCTACGCCCATGCCCCTCCGACTATCGCGTATCATAGCAGCCAGTGCCGCCCAACTGGCACCCGTGCGCACACTGGCCGGGCACACACGAGGAGTGCGGAGTGTAGCCTTTGCACCGAGCGAGAGAATTTTGGCATCCGGGTCGGAGGATAGTACCGTGCGGGTGTGGCGGGTCACTGACGGGGCGCGCCTGCTCCTTCTGGAAGGGCATACCTCCTCCGTTTCGAGTGTGGCCTTCACGCCAGACGGGACGAGGCTGGCCTCAGGATCGGAGGATAGTACGGTGCGAGTGTGGCGGGCTGACGATGGGGCACGCCTGCACCATCTGGTGGGACATACAGGGCCGGTGTGGAGCGTGGCTTTCGCGCCGGATGGTGTGACACTGGCCTCGGGGTCGGAGGATAGTACGGTGCGGGTATGGCGGGCTGACGATGGGGTACGCCTGCGCCTCCTGGAAGGGCATACGGAGCCGGTACGGAGCGTGGCTTTTGCGCCGGACGGAACGATGTTGGCCTCCGGGTCAGAGGACGGTACCGTGCGGGTATGGCGGACCGCCGACGGGCTGCGGCTGCATCTCTTGGAGGGACATACAGGGCCGGTGTGGAGCGTGGCTTTCGCGCCGGATGGAACGACGCTGGCCTCAGGATCAGAGGACGGTTCGGTGCGCATATGGCGGGTCGCTGATGGGGTACGTCTGTACCTTTTAGAGGCAGATAAGAACCCCGTACAGAGTGTGGCCTTCACGCCAGATGGAACCATCTTGGCCTCGGGTTCAGCAGATGGCAAGATGCGATTGTGGCTCGTCAGCGATGGAACCCTGCTGCATTCGCTGCAAGGGAACACAGACAAAGTGAACAGTGTAGCCTTCGCGCCGGATGGGATCCTGCTTGCTTCTGGGTCAGCTGATGGCACAGTCTGGCTATGGGGAGTGCGATAGATGTATGCGGATTGATAATCCGCAATCCGCCGACAACAACCTGACAGGAGATGGTTCTATGAACGACGTAATCTGCCGTCAATGTGGTAAACCCAACCGGGCGACTGCCCGCTTCTGCGCCCATTGCGGCGCACGCCTGGCGGCGGCTGTCCCACCGTTTGCGCCGCCGGCTACGCCCGGGCCGGGGGTGGCAGAGCGGGCACGCGAGGTAGCCGGCCAGGTCGCCCAGGCAGCCGGGCCAGTCGTCCGACAGGCAGCCCAGGCGGCGGCGCCGGTTGCTCGCGAGGCAGCCCAACGCTCGTGGCATGCTTCTCGGCAGGGCATGGGCTGGCTGGCGCGCCTGGTCACTGCGGGCGGCCGGGCGGCTTACACCGAGATCGTCAGCCCTCAGCCGGCGATTGCTGGCCAGGTGATCTCGCCGCCTATGGAGGATTGGGTTCCAATCCCGGTCGAAGCCGGCGCTATCGTCTTCGTCGCCTGTCTGCTCTTGGGTTGGTTAGTCTTTCTGCTGCCCCAATGGTGGCAGGAAGCCCTGTTTATCCTGGCCTTGATACTCGTATTGTTGGCCCTGAATTTTGCCGGCCTGCGCCGCCCGGCCTTCACCCGCCTGACGTGGAGCCGGTTGCTGCGCCGGGCCAAACAGGTGCCGCGCCTGCGCGTCCAGGTGCGCGAGCATACGACCGGCCAGGCCATCTATCTCACCGTGGTCGGGCCTCGCAGCGGCGCCCAGGTATTCCAGGGGGCCGACCTGCTGGTCTACGGTACCCGTTATTCCCGCGGTAATGAAGTGCGGGCTTGGAAACTCGACATGGCCGGGCCGGCCGGGCCGGCCGTGATAGTCGCCCCGCGCCTGGTGCCGTTGAGCGCCGCCTTGCTGCTGGTCCCTGTCTTACTCGGCCTGGCCTGGCTCATTGAAGTGATTGTCTCATTTGTGTAGCTCAGGATAGGTGCCATCGAGATGTCTGCACCCTACCCTACCTAACCTTAACCTTAACCTTAACCTTAACCTTAACCTTAGCCTTAACCTTAACCTTAACCTCAGCCTTAGCCTTAACCTTATAGGAGGTTTTGAAAATGCCTATCTATTGTCCCAAATGTGGCGCCTCCAATCGCGACACCGCCCGCTTTTGCGCTAAATGCAGTGGCCCGTTGGTTCCCACCGGCCCACGCTCTACCCCCGGCCGGGCTTGCCCATCCTGTGGCGCGGCCAATTCCTCCCAGGCCCGCTTCTGCAAAGGCTGCGGCCAGCCGCTGCCGGTTGCCGCGCCCCCCCAACCCGGCACGTCGGCCACTGGTATGCTGCCGTCCAACTTCCTCCTGACCGGCCGTTACCTCATCGTGCGTAAGGTAGGCCAGGGGGGCATGGGCGCCGTCTACGAGGCGATTGACACTCGCCTCCACCAGCGTCGCTGCGCCGTGAAAGAGATGAGCAGCGCCAACCTGGCAACCATAGCCGAACGGCAGTTGGCAGTGGCCAACTTTGAGCGAGAGGCCAAAATGCTGGCCTCCCTCAGCCATTCCAACCTGCCCAAGGTGACTGATTACTTCAGCGAGGGTGGCAGGCATTATATGGTGATGGAGTTCATCGAGGGACAAACCATGGAGGAACATCTCAGCACGACCGCTCGGGCGATGTCCGAGGCTGAAGTGCGCCCGATAGCCGAGCAATTGTGCGACGTATTGCATTACCTGCACAGCCAGAATCCCCCTGTCATTTTCCGCGACATGAAGCCCGGCAACGTGATACTGCAGCCCGATGGCCAGGTGAAATTGATTGACTTTGGCATCATTCGTTTCTTTAAGGGGGGCAAGACTCACGACACTCAATTCCTGGGCACTCCCGGTTTCGCCGCACCGGAGGCATACGGCTACGCAGAGACCGATGCGCGCAGCGACGTTTACTCCCTGGGTATGACCCTCTACTGTCTGCTAACGGCCAAAGACCCGCCTCAAAATCTGGCCGGCTTTAATCCTGACGTTGACCTGGCTGCCTGTACCTCGTCCGAGTTGCGCCGGGTCATTCTGAAAGCTCTGAAGGTCAAAGCGCCTGGCCGCTGGCAGTCCGCGCATGAAATGCGCCAGTCGTTAGTGGGTATCATCCCCAGCCAGATGCCTGGTGACACCGGCACTGCCAGTCTGCCCGGCACAACTGGCACCACCGCTCTGCCCAGCACGACCTCCGCTGGCGGCGGTATTCGGCGCGCCACCCAACACCTGACCCAGACCATCGTCCGCCAGATGCAGCAGATGTCCAACGCCCAACTGGCGGCCACTGCGCTCGCCCTGGTGGTGGGCATCGGCTTGATCACCTGGCTGGTCGGCCCCTGGATTCGCACCAACCTTCCCTGGCTGTGGCGGTTTTTGCCGATCTATTACGCCGCTGGCCCCTTCGCCTATGCAGTCTCCCATCGTAAGGGAGCCGCCGCCCTGGTACACACTCCCCTGCATGTCATCGTCGCTGCTCTGATCTGGGACTGGACTAACCTGGGCCATTACCTGCTGACCGGCCTGGCCGGCGCGGCCGGCATGGAAGCGGTGCTCAGCCTCTTGGGTGGCGGGAAACCCAGCGTATGGCATTATGTGGCGGCCCCCGCCGTAGGAATCACCCTGGCAATGGGCGTGGCGGTGCTCCTGCCTGTTGGCTACTTTGACGTGGTCCAGATAGCCGGGGCGGGCCTGGCCGGTGCCATCGCCTATGCAGCGGGTGAAGCGGTCTGGGGTGTACGTCAGGGTGTCCAGACATCTTGACCCATTTCCCGGGAGGATTCAAGCATGCAATGCTCTAACTGTGGAGCTACCAACCGAACTGATGCCAGGCACTGCAAAATATGCGGCCAGGTCCTGCCGGCTGCCCAGCCTGCGCTGCCCACCCAAATGGTGGGGCCGGGCGCCTTACCCTTCCCGGCCCCTGCCGGTGGGCCACACCTGCTGGCCGACGATGGGAGCATATACCCCGTCAATCAACCGGTGATGGTGCTGGGGCGGGATGAGAGCTGCCAGGTGGTCATCAACGACCTGCGTGTCTCCCGCCGCCACGCCGAGATCCGCCAGCAGGGGAGCAACTACCTGCTGGCCGACCTGGGCAGCAGTAATGGCACTTTCGTCAACGGGCAGCGCCTGGTCAGTCCGGTGACCTTGCAACCGGGTGAGCGGATAGACCTGGGCGGCTTTGGGCTGCGCTTCCAGGCGGCCTCCGTCCAGATACCCATGCCCGGCCCGCAGTTGCCGGCTCCCGCGGGCGGCCCAGGCCCAATCCCGAGTTCCCAAGCCGGGCCGGTTCCGGCTGCTTCCCCCCAACCGCTTCCCGCAGCGCCACCTCGCCCTGGTCGACAGGGAGGGATCGGCCACCCACAGGTCTCGGGAGCCGTCATCACCACCCCCCGTGAATGGCAGGATCAACCCCCACCTGATGCGGCCCGGACGATGATGCTCATCTCGGTCGTGCTCTTGTTCATTGGCTTGTTGCTGGCATTTATCGCCTTTGCCCTTACGTTGGGTATCGTGTGTATCTGCCTGGGGGCGGCCCCCCTATTGTTCATTATCCCCTTGCTGTTGTTGCCCTTGCAGACAACCTTTAGCAGCATCCTGAGCTGGATCAAGAACGACCGGCCGGTGACACTGGTCAACTTCCAGATGCGCGATGAGGGGAGCGGCACGCCGGTGGATGTGCACTTCGTGCGCAAACGGGGCACCGGAGGCGGCATCAACCTGGCAGATAAAGTCGAGGTGTGGGGTAGATGGAAGGGAGGGGCGAGCATCCGCGCCACCAAACTGCGTGTCTATGAGACTCAAGCGATGTCCACCTCGATGTGGGTCCCGGTGCACAAAGCGTGGCCGGCGTGG
>JAHELX010000845.1 GCA_024643945.1 Anaerolineales bacterium | reverse complement strand
CCCGCCGTGGTCTTCGTGATCCTCGTGGTCGTCGTGATCCTCGTGCTGCTCACCACCGCCGCCGCCACCACCTCCATCGCCTGACGCCAGCGCCTGGCGCGCGGCAATTTCATTGTAAGCAGCTTGCAATTGGCCATACACCTGCTCGATTTCAGCCTTTAGTTGCGTTTCTTCCGCCGTCAACTGGGAGACCTTAGTTTCCATCTCGGATTGGAAGGCGGCATCGGCAGCCGAAATGTCTTGTTGAAGCTGGCTCGCTTTGGCCTGGGCAGCCTCCAGTTCGGCCTGCGCCTGAGCCTGCTCCTGCTGCGGAGCAGCCAGCTTCTCTTGCGCCTGCTGGAGTTGGGCCTGGTAAAAAGACTCCATTTCTTGCAATGCCTGTTCAGCGTCGGCAATTTGTTTTTGATAAGCCGCATCGCGTTCCTGAAGCGAAGCTTCAAACTGAGCCAGTTGCGCCTCCAGATCGGGCTGCCCGGCAATGGCTGATGCCGCGTCAACCGGTTGCTCTGCGACCGGCGGTTGTGGAGTCGGTGCCTGGGCACCATAGGTCACGCTGGTCAGGCCAAAAGCCAACCCGACGGTCGCCAAAAAGGTAATACTACCTCCAAAGATCAAAAGTCCGATAATTCGTTTCATGGCTGAACTCCTTTACTGAATGTTTATTATCGTCCCAATTGGGTGTTGGCTTCTTGTAACTTGGTCTTACCTTCATCAAGCCGGGCCTGGAGCTGTCCCAGCCGCTCCTGGCGCTGCGCCTCGAATTCCGCCCGGCGTGTCTCAAAGAGATTACTGCGCTCGTTGAGAGCCTGTTGCAATTGAGCGATCTGATCCTGGTAGGTAGCCGTCGCTTGCTGGATCTGGTCAATTTGGGCCTGATAGGTGGCCATCTGAGACTCTGCTTCGCTCAGGCGCGCTTTATATTCCGCCTCCCGCTCCTGGGCCATCTGCGTCAGTTCGTCCAGGCGAGCCTGGTATTGAGCCTCACGTTCGGCCATGGCTGCCTGCGCCTGTTCGATGCGGGCCTGGTAGGCTGCCCCCTGGTCCTCACTAGTGGCTGCCAGCGCCCCATCCTCTGCTACCTGGCTCGAAGGGGTCGCGGCCGCGCGGGTATTCCATACGACGACCAGCCCCATCACCACCAACAGAAAAAGGGTGAACACGGCCGACGTAATCAATGCAGTAGATCGAGACATATCAACCTCCTCAAATTCACTCATCAAGATCAGGGTTATAGGATCACACGGATTGAACTGTACCATAAAAAGGCCGATTTGTGGTTAAGCCTTCCTCAAACCTATCTTAAATCTGTGTTAAATTTCCGGCTTTCCCCAGCCCACAGGGTCGGTTATAGCCCCTAGAGTAGCACTCCGCCCCCATCTGCTTCGCATAAACAGGCTCTAAAACGCAACGGGGGAATGGATCCAAGAGATCCATTCCCCCGTTTTCTACTCCACTACATCCAGTATAGCACGTTTGCTACTCGCTACACTCCCCTTTCTGTCCCAATTTGCATAAACCTACGTCAAGAAAAGCAAAGACCCCACCCTAACGGCGAGGTCCTCTGCAACGTCAGCTATGCGCTAGCTATGAGGTCAAGCCTCAAGTTGGCTACATAAGCAATACAACCCCAAACGGTAGCATCAGAGTCCTCGAATGCCCAACCACTGGCGTTCGGCAACATCGAGTACTTCACGGCTTGTATGGAATACATATAGCTCTCGCTCCGGGGCTTCGCGATGGAGCTGCATGTAGCTCTGCATGGCCGATACCGAATCTGGAAAAACTCCGATCACGGCCAGTTGTTCCAGGATGCGCCTGTCCAGTTCAGAATGGGCCTTGATTGCTTCGACAAGCAGCCACTGTTGCGGATAGTGTTTACGGATTTCTTCCCAGCGCATAGAAAGACTCCTGGCTTCTATACACGAACATATGCTTGTTGCGTGTAAGTAATGGGCTCAGAAGCAAAGCCAAAAAACTCAACAAACTCATCAGCCAAATCAGGGTTAGCCTTTCAGGCACATCGTAACCTCGCTTCCGACCTTCCCACAACTCCTCCACAACTGCTCTGGGTGTCCACACCGCGCCAAACAGCTCACTCAGCCACTCAATCACACTAATGCGGTACAGATAGGGTAAGGGTGATGTGTTGCTGATCGCCTCAGGCATGCCTGCTCTCCAAGTCGCGCAACTCTGCCTCAAACGGGAAAACCTTGTAACGCCCTAACTCCAAGAGGAACTCTACGCGTGGCATACCTGCCAGTTCAGCAGCCCGCCCAGAGGATAGACGCCCCAGCTCATATAGCTTAACCGCCGCCAGGATACGTAGCTCGCGAGCGAATGTGCGTTCATCCACCTTTTCTGCTAGCAGGACCTTTTCCGGCACCTCAATCACGATCTGTCGAGTAGTCATTTCCTATCTCGCTGCGTCTTAAACACGCGGCCTAGTAACCTGTAACGATTTTACACCATTTCGAAAAAAAGGATACCTCGGCAAGTGGTGCAGCATAGTGCAGGCCAGTCCAGGGGACACACAGACGCTGGTTAGCTTGCGCCTCCGATTTAGGTCTTACCTTCCTCCACCACAAGGTCTTCCAGCGATACGTCCAATGCCCTGGCTACCGCGCTGAGCCCTTCCATTGTGCCCTTCCGCTGCCCCGTCTCCAATTGCGATAAATAGGGTTTACTGATTCCCGCTTTTTCTGCAACCTGTCGAGAGGACATAGAACGGCCATTAGAGGTAGCGCCGACAAATGCGCGGGTCCAGAGACTTCTCAAGTCACCAGGCTCAGCCAGAGTATGCCCATCAACAAGCTCAGCAGGGTAATCGGCACGCCCGCCTTGAGATATTCCACGAATGCCAGGTGGACGCCCCGTTTTCTCGCCGATTCG
>JAHELX010000157.1 GCA_024643945.1 Anaerolineales bacterium | reverse complement strand
GTGTCAGCAGGTCCAGCGCTTCTACGTCGATGTCGTGCAGCACCAAGTCGGCGCCAGCCAGGGTCTCATTCAGCGCTATGTCGGTGGCAAGTTTGAGTGTCCACTGAACGCTGCCTCCCCCGATAAATGCGATCTTTTTCACAGACACCTCTATGAAGCTCCTATAGTCACTTCGTCGGCTACCAGCCAGGAAGGGAAGGATATCCCGTGGTCACGAAGGTGGCCGGCATATAGAAAGCGGTAAGCATCGTTTGCGTAATATTGCCCAAAACGCTTTTCAGGAAGTGAATCTACGAAGCGCGAGACGACCAGTTCTGCCGTCGCCTCATCCATTCCCGCTTCGACTTCATACTCGAAGTAAATCGCCAGGTCCTTGTCTGGATCCTGGACAACCCGCCGGATGCCATACGTTTCCGGGGAACGGTGGACTGGTGCGTAGCGCTCCAACACAAACGCGCCGGGTGAGGCCGAATGGATGGCCTGCTGCTGCTCATAGACGAAATTAACTGTCTCCTGGGCATGGTCGATGGTTTCGCCGGGAAAGCCGAAGAAGAAGAAGGTATGGTTCCAGATCCCCGCCCGGGCGCTATCCTGCAGGACCCGGCGCATGGAGTCGAGTTGGGTGCCCTTGGCCATATATTTCATGATCGGCTGCGAAGCAGTTTCCAGACCAAAGAGCAGCATGCGGCAGCCGCCCCGCGCCATGCGCTCCAACAACTCCCGCTTCAGCGCCTTCTCGAAACGCACGCACCCGCACCAGTGGAGCGGACTACCCAGCCCCTCCAACACCGCCGCCATATCCTTCAGCGTGCGCGGCGATATGGCTTCGTCGGCAAAGAAGATGTGGCGCATACCATACCTCTTCTTGAGCGCCAGCATGTGCTCGACCGTGCGCTCAGCAGCCAACTGGCGATACGGGCTGGGGTGGCCATACCCCACGTTGCAAAAGGCGCATTTGCCGTGGTAGCAGCCGCGTGAAGTCTGCAGCGGCAACACCAGGCTGGGGGTCAGGTAACGCTCCAGCGGCAGTCCGTCAAAATCGGGCATAGGAAGATGCGTGATCTTCGTCGGCGGCAGGCAACGGGTCGCCCGAATCTGATCGTCATCCTTGTAAATCAAGTTAGGCACCTGCGCCAGGTCACCGCCTTCGTCCACGGTTTCGGCCAGGCGCAGCAGAGGCACTTCCCCCTCGAACAGGATGGCGCTGTCGAATAGATCAAACATGGCAGGCACCCGCGGGAGCTGTTCACGCAGCATGGAGACGTGCGGCCCACCCACGGTCACGTGGCAGGGCAGCCCGGCCTCCTTGATCAGGTAGGCCAGAGTCATCCCGGCCAGCATCTGGTCCAAGGTAGGAATGGAGATGCCGACGATATCAGGCTGCTCGCGTTCGATATCGGGGATAACCATGCGCCGCAAGAGATCCAGGAACATGTTGCACTCTGGATCGCGCACTGCCCTGAGAAGATTGCGGCCCCTGTCCACGGGATAAGGAGGAGTGTAGCTTGAGAGACTCAACAAAGCCGGATAAAAAGGCAACGATGCAACATCCAAGCTCTGGACTATCGTAAAGAAAGCCTGCACGCCAGTCGGGCCGTCCAGGAAAGCGTCACTCCGGAGTACGTTCACTGCGTCCTCAATTTGGTTTACTAACATCGGACCATGATCCAGCGTCCACTGCACTCTCTCACGAGATGGCACAACGTGCCGGGCAGGCCGTCGCTCGGCCTGAGGCCCATAGTCCTGACGCAGGCGAGCGACGGCCTGCTTGAGATAGTCGCGCGTCAGAATCGCATCGAAGACCTCAATGTTGAGATCGCGCTGAATGACCTCGACGCCGTGCGCTCGCAGGTAAGCGGTGAGCGTCGGCAGGGCCAGGTGCGGCATGGCCGGGGTCCAATGGGGCGGAAAGAGTAACATCGCTTTCATGGGATAAGCCAAGGGTTACCTGTCAAAAGAATTGATAGCGGCTGAGCGTTATGTGTAGAGGACACAGCGCACTTTGTGTCCCGACTTGACCTCAGGATAGGGCGGCTCTTCCCGGTCACACACCCCGGCGATCCTGCGGTCACAGCGGGGATGGAAGGAACAGCCGCGCGGGATGGCATAGGGATCCGGCACCGAACCGCGGATAGATTCCAGTCGCCGCCGTTCTCGAGTTCTCTGTCCCAAACGAGGGATAGACTTCAACAAGGCATGCGTGTAGGGATGCATGGGATTGTGGAAAATCGTGTCCACATCCGCCTGCTCAACAATCTTGCCCATGTACATCACGATTACATTCTCTGTCATCTGGGCCACCACCCCCAGATTGTGGGTGATGAACATGATGGCCATACCGAATTCCTCCTGCAGGCGGCGCATCAGCTTCAGGATCTGGGCCTCGGTGGTGACATCCAGAGCGGTGGTGGGCTCATCGGCGATAAGCAGGCTGGGATGGCAGGATAAAGCCATGGCGATGATGCAGCGCTGCCGCATGCCACCGCTGAGCTGGTGTGGATAGCGATCA
Source organism: Anaerolineales bacterium (assembly GCA_024643945.1). The sequence goes on along the minus strand of JAHELX010000157.1, from coordinate 8,246 downwards.
ATCGTGCGGTCGGGTTGGGGCATACCCACCAGGTTTAGCATCTCGATTGCCTTCTCCCGCGCCTCAGTCTTGGACACGTTTTGATGCAAGATGATGGCTTCTATGATCTGATTGCCGACGGTGTGTACGGGACTCAGGGACATCATCGGCTCCTGGGGTACCAGGGCGATCTGGCAGCCACGGATGCTGCGAATCAGGCTCCCGCGTGGGTCCAGGTCGGTCAACCTCACTGCCTCGGCCATCATGCAACCATTTTTCTCCAGGCAGCGGTGCAGGGTGATGTCGCCCTCCACGATACGTCCCGGTTTGGGGACGATGCGCAAGATCGAACGGGCGGTGACCGACTTGCCGCAGCCGCTTTCGCCCACGACACCCAACGTCTGACCGTACCTTATGTCAAAATCAACCCCATCCACTGCGCGCGCGGTCCCCTCGTCCAGGAAAAAGTAGGTTTTTAGATTTTTGACTTCAAGGAGTAAGTTGTTATTTTCCATAACAGCACTCCTAACGAGCGTAGGGATCGGCGGCGTCGCGCAACCCATCTCCCACGAAGTTAAAGGCAAGAATGGCGACGATCACGGCCAGGGCCGGCGTGAGCACCCAGGGTGCCAGCACCAGCGAGCGCACGTTCTGAGCCTCGCGCAGCAGCACGCCCCAACTGATGGCCGGTGCGCGCAACCCCAGGCCGATGTAACTGAGCCCGGTTTCGGCCAGGATCATATTCGGGACAGCCAGGGTAAGTGAGGCGATGATGTAACTGAGGAAAGAGGGCAACATATGCCGCAGAATAATGCGTATCTCGCCGGAGCCAACCAGGCGAGCGGCCAGCACAAAGTCTTCCTCCCGCATGGCCAGGAAACGGCCGCGCACCACGCGGGCCATCCAGGTCCAGCCAATCAGGGAAAGGATGATGGTGATAGCAAAATATATCCGCACGATGGGCCAGTTGGTCGGCAGCGCGGCGCTGAGCGCCATCCACAACGGGATGCTCGGTATCGTGCGGATGAACTCAATCACGCGCTGAATGAGGATGTCAAGCGTGCCGCCGTAGTAACCGGAGATACCCCCCAGGACGATACCTACGGTCAGACTCAACAACACCCCTACCAGGCCGATGGAAAGCGATAGACGCGCGCCGAAACACGTGCGAGAGAACACATCCCGTCCCAGGCGGTCCGCGCCCATCAGAAAGACCCCCTGCTCCTCTTGGGGAACGGGCAGACCAAAAAAGTGGAGATCCATCGTCCAGCGGCCCCACAGTTTATACTCAGGGCCGTGGACAAAGAACTGAATTGGGTACTGGGTTTCGGTATCCTCGGTGTAAATGTTGCGCTGCGTCTCCGGGTCTTTGTCTTGCCTTATCTTGTAAACATATGGCATGTGGAGCCGGCCTTCAACGTCAAGGATGTGAATCTTTGAGGGTGGCGCCAGTTTATACTGGATGAAGTACTGTTCGGGATCATAAGGGGCCACGAACTCGCAAAAGAGGGCCACGAGATAAAATATCCCCAGGATCACACTGCTGATTATCGCCATCTTGTGCTTGCGAAAGCGCCACCACATCAGCTTCCAATAGGAAGCGACGTATATCTTTTCTTCTTCGCCAGTGACTTCCTCAACCTCCGGCAGTTCCTCGATGACGTCTCCCACCTGTTGCAAGGTTGTCATGGGCTCTAGCCTCCCAGGCGGATGCGGGGATCGACCCACGCCAGGACAATATCCGAAATGAGCGTGCCGATAACGGTCAGCGAACTCAGCAGCAGCAGAAAGCTACCGGCCAGGTACATGTCCTGGGACATCAGGGCCCGCAACATCATCGGTCCGGTCGTTTGCAGGCTGAGCACGACTGCGATCAAAGTCTGGCCGGAAATCAAGCTGGCCAGCGACCAGCCAACGGTACTGAAGAAAGGATTCAAAGCGACCCGCACCGGGTACTTCCAAATCAACTTGCCCTCTTCGAGGCCCTTGGCGCGTGCCGTCTCCACATAGGGCTTGTTTAGCTCGTCGAGCAGGTTAGCTCGCGTGGTGCGGATACTGCCAGCAGTACTCTCCAAAGCGATAATCACAACCGGAATCCACAGGTGTTTCAGCATATCCACTACTTTATTCACACTCCACGGAGCCAACAGGAACTCGTTGGAAAACAGGCCACCCACATTCTGGTTGAGCTGGCTCATGGCCAACCACATCACGATCAGGGCCAGCAAAAAGCCAGGCGTACCCACCCCGACAAAACTGATAACGCTCATGACGTAATCCGGAATCGAATATTGATGCGTAGCAGAATAGACCCCCACCGGAATGGCCACGAACCAACTGACCACGATAGCGACGCTGGAAAGCAGCATGGTCAACGCCAGACGTTCCCAGATGAGGTCTTTGACCGGTTTCTGCCATTCCATGGACTGGCCCCAGTCGCCACGGAGGATGATGCCGCTGATCCACTTGAAATATTGCACGTAGATGGGTTGGCCCAGCCCATAGCGTTCCTTCAATGCATCGAGCGCTTGCGCATCAATCGTATCACCCTGGCTGCTCATCTGGGCCGCGTAAGAGGTCAGATAATCGCCCGGCGGGAGTTGGATAATGACGAAGGAGATGATCGAGATGACGAAGAGGGTTGGGATCATCAGCAAGATGCGCCGTAGAATATAACCTAACATGTATGTCCTCCACTAGCATCACCTTGTGTCACACAAATCACTCGATATATGGGGTTGGAGGGCAGAACCGGGGCTCCGCCCTCCACTGACACATTACCTGATACGTGCTACGCGTGGTCCTGAGGATTCTCCCAGTAGTAGGTCTCTGTACCCAGGAAGTGCTCGTCGGCCACAGTGTCGTCCGACGGCATGCCATCCAGGTAGCCTCGGAAGCCATTCTTGACCACGCACGGGGCCGGTTGGTTGCCCAGGTAGCCGGGCATTGGCAGCTCTTCGGCCCAGATATCGAGGATCTGGGAAAACAGCTCGGTCTGCTTGTCCGGGTTGACCTCCGCCTCGACCTGGTCCCAGATGTTCCAGATGTTGTTGATCCAATGGCCCTCGGGCGGCTTCTCGGCGTTGGGATCGTTGGGATCGTGCAGATACAGGCCCCAGGCGCAGGCCCACGGACGGTCGGTCTGGTATCCCCGGAAGATCACGGCCAGTGGTGCAAGGGGCAGCAACGTCCGGTCTCCGCCCCACCACGCGGCTTCGATGTCGTTAGACTCGAAACGCTCCTGATACAGCGAGCGTTCGTTGTACTTGTAGGCGGCCTTGACGCCCACATCGGCCAAGTACTTGACGACCAACTGGACCGCGTCCTCGTCGGGTTGGCCAGCCTCCCAGGTACCCACGATCTCAAAGCTTAAGGTCTCGCCGCTGCCGTCTTTCCACAGGCGGAAGCCGTCGGCATCCTTTTCAGTGTAGCCGGCCTCGTCCAACAACCGATTGGCCTCGTCCGGGTCGTAGTCCAGGTAGACGTTCGACAGCTTGGGGTAGTACTGGGGCGACTCCTCCATCGGGCTGTACTGGCGCGGCGTGTAGAAACCATCGTAAGCCAGCTCGTTCAAGTCGCCGCGATTGACAGCCAACGAGAGGGCAATGCGCACGTTCCGGTCGTTGAAGAACTCGCGCAGCCGCTCGTTCTTGGTGGTGAGATTGCCCTGCAAGCACTTGTGACCGGCAGTCTTCTGGACGAAAACCCGGTAGTCGCCGCCCGCCTCGCTCTCCTTGTAGAGCGTGTAGTTCGCCATTGACAGGGCGCGCGCCTGGAAGTCGACCTCGCCGTTGGTGATCCACAGGTTGAGCACCTCGCCCGCCTCGTACAGGCGGTGCTGGATCGTGTCGAGGTAGGGGAGCTGGTTACCCTCGGGGTCTACGCCGTAGTAGTAGGGATTGCGCTCCATCACGAACAACTCCTCGGAGAGCGCGTTTTTGGCTCGCCACGGTTGGAGAGTGGGGCGCTCGGGGTTCATGTACCACCAGTTCCTATCCAGGTAGTAAGCCGCCCAGCTCTCAAACCCAGCCTCCGTGGCCGCCGCTTGCAGTGCCGCCGGATCATCTGCGAAGTCGATGTGGAACTGCTGCATGTAGTGGCTGGGTGTGAGGCAACCGACGCCGAAGGCTTCCATCCCGGTGCCACGAGTAAGGTCGTACATGAACAGTGTTTTGGACCGGGGGAATTTCATCTTGACGGTGTACTTGTCGGGCGCCTCGAGATCCATGAAAACCTTATCTGCGCCAACAGTGACGGTCCACTTGATGTAGGGCGAGGACCACAGGTCCTGGTTGCTCATCTCGTTCTTGTACCACCACACGATATCGTCGCTGGTGAACTCTGTGCCGTCGGACCATTTCGTGCCCTCGCGCAAGTGGAAGGTCCACTCACTGGCGTCGTCGTTAATCTCCCAGGACTCGACCAGGCGGGGTATCAGGTTCAGATCCTTGTCAAACCAGGCGAGAAAGTGGTCGTTCGCCTTGGTGGGACCCCAGCGGTCCGAAACGCCCTTGAACGCCCGGCGCATGGTACCGCTGTAGTTGCCGATACCATCATACACCGGCAATGTGCAAGGGTTCTTGGGTAAGCGCTCGTCCACCGGCGGCAGCTTGCCCTGTTTCACCAGCTCGGCCAGCATGGGCGCCTCCTGATACTTGCTGGCCGGGGGAGCTGGGGTCGGAGTAGCCGCTGGCAGCGGCGTTGCCGTCGGCGCCGCCTCCGCTGGGGCTTGCGTGGGTGGCGGCGTCGCGGCGGGGGTGCATGCAGCAGAGACCGCGCCGGCGGCTACCACTGCTGACACCCGCAAGAACTCGCGTCGAGAGATTTTCCTTCTCTGTTCCATTCCTTTATCCCTCCCTTGAGAAATCATTAGCGACTCTTGCACTAAGACTGTAGGCAATCTACGCATGCTCCTCACGCTTATGTCATGCACCACCTCCTTAGGCGCCAGGTGCCAGGCTCTTTAGATCCGGACCATGCGGTCCCCTCGAGCGAAAGCTCAGGCAACTAACTCAGCCGGGCCGAGTACCCCTATCAGCTTCAACTCCTCCGCCCGATGACAACTCACAAAATGATCCGGCGCGATCTGCCGCAACGCTGGCTCCTCCCTCTTGCAGCGATCCACGCAATATTGGCAGCGGGGGTGGAAGTAACAGCCACTGGGAGGATTGGCCGGATCGGCCACATCCCCGGGCAGGTCGATGGACTCCGTGCGCAGGCGCGGGTCAGGCTTGGGCACCGCTGAGAGAAGCGCCTCGGTATAGGGATGCCTGGGATTGATGAACAGCTCCTCTGTGGTGGCATGCTCTACCAGCTTGCCCACGTACATCACCGCCACGCGGTCGCTGATGTGCTCGACCACGCTCAAGTCGTGAGAGATGAATAAATAGGTGAGGCCAAACTGTTCCTGGAGGTCCTGCAGCAGGTTGAGGGTCTGGGCCTGGATGGAGACATCCAGGGCCGACACCGGTTCATCGCAGATGACGAGCTGGGGATGCAATGCCAGGGCGCGGGCGACGCCGATGCGCTGGCGCTGGCCGCCGCTGAAGGCGTGGGGGTAGCGGGTCATATATTCCGGGCGTAAGCCCACCACTTTCAAGAGTTCGGCTACTCGATCCTTCAGGTCCTGCCCGCGGGCGATCCCATTCACTCGTAACGGCTCGCCTACGATCTCCAATAGGGTCATACGCGGGTTGAGGGAGGAGTAGGGATCCTGGAAGATGAGTTGCATGTTGCGCCGCAACTGTTTGACCTGCTGCTTTTCCAGAGTGGGAACATTAACCCAGCCCAGGTTGCGATCGGCAAACCACACTTCTCCGGCGGTCGGCTCGTAGGCACGCAGGATCACCCGGCCGGTGGTTGTCTTTCCACAGCCGCTCTCGCCGACCAGCCCCAACGTCTCCCCCTCACGAATGTAGAAACTCACGCCGTCCACGGCCCTGACGTAGCCAACCGTCTTTGACAGGAGAAAACCGCGCTGGATGGGAAAGTGCATTTTGAGGTCTTTCACGTCGAGTAGCGGTCCGTTGCCCACAGCAGCTTCGGCCAATTCCCCTTCTCCTTTCAGTCACTTCGCGTCACTCACTGCCCTCAAGCGATGCACCTTGAGGAAGCACACCCGCGTTTCCCAGAACTCTCACAAAATCGTCGTACATCACCGACTTTTGCAGATAGCCGGCCACGCCTTCGACTTCGTCGCATACGTTATCGTCCCAAAAGGAGAAAAAAACGACAGGTATATCGCGTGTGGAAGGTTCTGTTTTCAGCCAGCGCAGTACGTCCCGGCCGGCAGCGCCTGGAAGTTTGGTTTCCATGATGATCAGCGCTGGTGCTATCTGTCGAGCCAGGTCCAACACGTCAGTACCCCGGCTGGTTTGTGCCGCCTGAAACCCGCACTCTTCTGCGTAACGCTGCAGGAGGTAAGTCATGTGGGGATCGTTGGTCGCAATCAGGATCGTCCTGAGCATAAGGCCAACCTTGTCTGAAGCCGGTCACTGGCACAACCCATGAAACGGCAAAACGCCCCATACCCACCAGCCCGCCCTGGCTCGCGCCAGCCCTGGTCCCGTCTCGGTCCCACCTGCCCGTCCTGGCTTCCCGGCCCGCTGGCGCAGTCCAGGACGGGCCGCCACGCGGGCCAGGGTGCCTGCGCCCCAGGTGCACCGTCCCGGCACGGGGCAGGCAGGACGGGGCGGGCCGGGGGGCGAGCAGATGCTGTGTTATACCCGACGCACATGGGTGTTATAAGCGATTACAGCATACTATAACGACCAGCCTGAGTCTTGGACTTTTGGAACAGGTTGTGATAATTTTGGGACAAAACGAGAGGCTACGTTCGAGGTGTTTTCAACGAGAAGCCGGCCGGTCGCCACGCTGGTAAGCGCGTGGGGAGACGCCTACTTCGTTCCGAAATACCCGGGCGAAGTAGCTGCTGTCGGAGAAGCCGACGTCCCCGGCCACCTGAGTGATACTCCGGTCTTGCGCCAACAACAGTCGCTTGGCCTGCTTCACGCGATAGCGGTTGAGGTAGGTGATAGGGGATACCCCCATCTCCTGGCAAAAGCAGCGGGTCAGATGGCGCGCGCTGACCCCGCCATAGGCTGCCATATCTTCGCGTGAGATCGGCTCGGCATAGTGTTCGTGGATGTAGGCCATCACCTGGCGTACCGCCCGCTGCATGTCACTGCCCAGGCTCTTGTTCCGGGCCAGGGTCTGCTCGATGTGGGCCAGGGTCTCTCCCGTGCTGAACAGCCCCTTTTCTAGCACGGCCGCTACTCCCTGGTTCAGGCGCGCCATATCCTCCTGGGTCAAAAGCTGCGCGGTAAGCACAATGACCGGGATGGCGCGAGTTCGCTCGTCGGCTTGCATCGCTTCCAGCACGCCGAACCCGTCCAACTCGGGCATCAGCAGATCCAACAACACCAGGGCCGGCTGCTCCCGCTCTATGATCTCCAGGGCGCCCCGACCGTTGGTAGCCGTCAATACCCGGCAGGCCGGCAAGTAAGTCTGCACTATCCGGGCATGCATCTCCAGGATGGCTGGGTCGTCGTCCACAACCAGAATGGTCCTGCGATCCTGACAGCCACCGTCGCCCAGACCCAGCCGCTGCAGAGCGTGCGCCAGGGCGGCGGTTCCCAGCGGCTTGGTCAAGTAGTCTAACGCCAGCACCGTGCCGCTGTCTTGTTCCTGGGACAGGGAGAAGAAAAGCACCGGGATATCTTGCGTGGCCGCGTTTTCCTTTAACGCCTGGACCAACTCCCAACCCCATTCGGAGGCAGGCTGACAGTCCAGCACCACCGCGCCGGGGGGCGCGGCCAGCACGTGAGGCAGCCAATTCGGCGTCTCACCAACCACAAAGGTCTCAACTTCAAATCCCTGCCGTGCCAGGTACTCTTGCAGGCGGCAGCCATCGCCCGCACGTTGAGTCAAGAGCAACACGGTGTGGGAGCGAGTCGCGTGGTCGACGACTTCAGCCATCCGGCCGGCTATGACCGGCAGGGTGAAGTAAAAGACCGAGCCACCTTCCTCATCGCCCGATGAGCGCACGCCGATCTGGCCCCCGTGCAGTTCCACCAGGCGCCGGCAGATGGCCAGCCCGATGCCCAGGCCGCCGTATCCGCGCGCCGCCGTGCGCTCTGACTGGCGAAACTCATCGAAGATGACCGCTTGCTCCGCCAGGGGCACACCCAGCCCGGTGTCCCGCACCGAGACGGTGACCGTCTTTTCCCCCCCCTTTCTTCCCCCCCCATAGGGGGGATCGAGGGGGG
>JAHELX010000844.1 GCA_024643945.1 Anaerolineales bacterium | reverse complement strand
GGCGCTCAGTTCAGCTCGCAGTCGTCCCACGGCCCGGTACAGGATCACCCCCACGTTGCTCTCACTCAGACCGGAGATCTCGGAGATGCGGCGGTTGGTCAACCCGACTGCGAACTTGAGAGCAATCAGGTCTCGTTCCCGATCACTCAGATGGGCCACGGCCCCCAGTAGTTCGGCGCGGGTTTCGTCGTGAGTCACGGATTCCTCCGGCTGAGGGTCAGCGCTGGTCCGGTCGCGCAGCGCTTCAAACGAGAGCCAACGACGACGTCTTTGAGCGCGAAGATGGTCACTGACGGCGTTGCGAGCGATAGCAAACAGCCAGACAGCAAAGGGCGCCCGCTCCGGGCAATAACCTCCGATGTGGACCAGTGCCCGCTCAAAGATTTGGGCAGTCAGGTCGTCGGCCTCCTGGGCGTCAGCCACGCGATAGCGCACATAGTTGTAAACGCGCGGGAAGTAATGGTCATAGATGGCGGCGAAGGCGGCCGGCTCGGCCGAAGCCCGGGCCACCAGCGCCAGCTCGTCGGGTAACAGGGCAACAGTACCGTCCATAGACGTCTCTCCATGAGGTCCCGGGTACCTCTACTAACAAATACGCTGTGACATAGAAGATATTACGCCTGATAACCGACGATTGCGAAACTTGTTGTACTGGCTAACATCCCGGCAGATGCAAACAAGCGAGGACTGGCAAGGTTTCTATTCTCAAACCTATTGACATGTTGTAATCATTATGATACAATAACTACAAACCGGTCTGTATTACAAACCAATTAAAAAAGTAAATAACAATTGGTGAACTATGAAACGTGCAAAAACTGGCATCGATAAGGTTGAGCAGCGCACCCGACGCTACTGGTACATAGATGGCCTTGTCGAAATGGCCATGGGCTGTGTGTTGGCCCTGATGGGGCTGCTCTTCCTGGCGGAAGACTTGACTCCTCGGGGATCAGTTCTGGGCCTTATCGCGACGTTTAGTTTTCCCATTCTGTTACCCATTGCCGCCGGGGCTGTTTATTACTTGGTGAAGGTTATGAAAGCCCGTCTCACCTACCCCCGCACCGGCTACGTCAGCTACCGTCACCCCAGTGCTATGCGACGTTGGGTGGCAGTGTTTATAGGGACCGGCGTAGGCTTGCTGGCAAGCATTCTAGTCGCCGAGGAGCTAGCCTCATCGGTCTGGCTGTCTACGTTCCAGGGATTGCTCGTTGGGGCCGGGCTGCTCGGTCTGGGATACGCCCTGGGGCTGACACACTTTTATGGGTTGGCTCTCATCTCGGTGCTGGCAGGCGCAGCAGCTTCGCTGAGTGGCCTGGAGAACCTGCCGGGGCGAGGGGCGCATCTGAGTGCGGTGGGGGTTGCACTGCTAGTCTCTGGCGGGCTGACCTTACGCAATTATCTCCGTCAGACTCAGCCACCAGCGGAGGAAGAATAGCATGGCTGACGACTTTCGCAGCGTGACCGACATCGATCGTATCATCCACGAGCCATCACGGCTGATTATCGTCACTATTCTGTACACCGTGCAGAGCGCCGACTTTCTCTACCTGCTACGCGAGACAGGTCTGACCAAAGGAAATCTGTCATTTCATCTCTCTAAGCTCGAGGAGGCCGGTTACGTTGAGATTGAAAAGACCTACAGGGGCAAGGTACCCCTGACCATCTGCTGTCTGACCGAGAGGGGGCGAGAAGCGTTCCGTACCTACCGGGATCATCTCAAGCGCGTCGTGGACAGCATGCCCTGGACTGACGAACGGCGCACCCTTTCGAACAGTGAAGCCTTATCTTGAAAAGATATGCGTCCCCGGTTGTTGGCTGTTTGCCAGCGATTGAGAAAATCGCAAACCACGGCTGCTTTCTTCTGACAAACCTTGAATCCTGCTTGACAACATCTCTCTGTTCGCTTATAATGGTTTGCGGGACAAACCTAAGTGGATGGCTGCGATGTCTGAGCAAGAAGCCTATCCTCTGGAACCAGAACACATCCGGGCGGCCCAGGTGCTCCGCCTGCGCACTCGTCGCCTGGCTCACCTGGGCACCTGGCCGATGTATGCAGCAAGGGCTTGCATAGTCCTGCTTCTGGCTATCTTCTACCGGGTTCTCCACCAACTCCCGTTGCCGGAGACGGTAGGACCTGAGGGAACGATCCTCTTCTGGATTGGATTGGCGTTGGCGTTCGGGCTCTCCTTCTTCGTACATCGTACCATCTACCACAAGTTGCGTCACGTCTCCCACCTGGAGGCATGGCCAAAACCACGAGGTGATTTCCTCCCCTTCTGGTTTATCGCCATCCTCGGCGGGGTACTCGTCCTTTCCACCTTAGGGCTGGCCCTGCTGAGAATGATGGATCGCTTCTACTCACTCTTCCTGCTCTGGTTTGGGCTCAGCCAGATTCTTGCCGCCTTGGATACTCAGGTCAAGCATTATGCAGTGAATGGGATTGGACTCTTGTTGGGCTGGGGCATCCTGATGGCACTACCGGCTGAGCAGGCAACGCAAGCCTTCTTCCCGTTTCTAATTCTGGCCGATACCTTGGCCACCCTCTGGGGCTGGCGGGAATGGCGTCGCTTCCGGCATGAGGCGGCCGATGTTCGCTGAGGACCTGGCCCGTCTGGACCGTCTGGTGCACGAGCCGGCCCGGCTGGCCATCATGGCCGTGCTGATTGAGGTAGAGGAGGCTGAGTTCAGCTTCCTTCTCGATCAAACCGGGCTGACCAAAGGCAATCTTGTCAGCCACTTACGCGTCCTGGAGGAAGCAGGTTTTATCTTCACCCGCAAAGTACCCGCCGGCCAGCGCCAACGCACAGTGGCCTCCATCACCAATTTGGGACGAGATACGTTCGCTGCTTACTGGAAAAAGATGCTTCGCTGGAGCCAGCGTTTTGGGGGAGATCAC
>JAHELX010000843.1 GCA_024643945.1 Anaerolineales bacterium | reverse complement strand
AGGTGACCGCGCAAGATGTCCATCAACTGACCAGCGAGACGCTGCAAGAGATCTTCCAGCTGGACATGTCGAGCAGTTTGTACGAAGCAGCGGACGTTTGGGACGTACTGGTGGCAGCGGCGGTCGAACGGGTAACGATAGAAACGGCTTGCGACCTGTTGGAGGAAGCGCCCAGCCCGAATACAGTGCGAAATAGTGTGTACGAGATGCTGGGAGACACGGAGGTGCTGGGGCGGCTGGAAGAGCGCGTGAACGAACTGCTGGTCGCGCGCCTGCCGAAGACCTTGCTGAAACGGGCCCGACCTGCGGCGATTGATGTGACCGAGATCCCCTATCACGGGGAGCATGAGGAAGATGACGAGTTCATCCGCCGCAGCCGGGCCAAACATGGCACCACGCACTTCCACTGGTATGGGACGCTGTATGTGCTCAAGGAGAACAAGCGCTATACGCTGGCCATCACGCTGGTGCGCGGTTCGGACACGATGGCGGATGTGACCAAACGCCTCGTTGAACGTGGCAAAACGCTGGGCTTGCCCCCCCGTCGCCTGCATCTGGACAGGGGTTTCGACAACAATGGCGTGGTGGCTTACCTGCAACAACAACCGTTCCCATCCATCATCGCGCTTACCATTCGTGGCAAAGAGGGTGGAACACGGGCACTGTTGAAAGGTCGCCAGAGCTATCGCGTGAGCTACACGCGGCCCAGCCAGAAATACGGTGACCAAGCCTTTGATGTGGTGGTCGTGTGCAAGTATAGCAAGGGACGCTATGGGCGACAGGGCGCTTACCATTTCGCCTATATCATTATCGGCAGCCTCAGGATGGACCCCCATCAGGTTTTCGAGGTGTATCGGCGTCGCTTTGGCATCGAAACCAGCTATCGCTTGATGAATACGATGCGAGCGCGCACGACATCGGCTTCGGTCTCCCTGCGCCTGTTCTATGTCGCGCTGGCTTTGCTGCTGCTGAACCTGTGGAGCTATGTCAAATGGCATTTTCTGTTTGTTCCCAAACGCGGCCCTCGGCAAGTGCTGCACCATCTGCTCCCGCTCGCTCGGTGGCGGCTGTGGTTGTGGGAGATGGTCAAGCTGCGCCTTGGGTTCTCGCTTTCGATTTCTATCCCTTTACCCGCATGATTGCGGTCTACTGATTATCCTTGACATCCGCTATCGCGTCATGTTATTATTTATGCTGATTACCCGCTTAAGTGGGTAGTATGCATAATAGCTGTCATAGGAGCCAACATGGAACGACAACAGCAACGTCCTACAGGAATGATCGCGTTTGTAATCGTGTGGTTCGGGCAGGTCGTCTCCATGCTGGGGACGGGGATGACGCGCTTCGCGCTCGGCATCTGGGCATGGGATGCAACCGGGCAGGCCCGACCCTTCGCATGGATTGCGCTGGCCTCCTTTGGTCCCGGCGTGATCCTCAGCCCGCTGGCGGGCGCGTTAGTGGATCGCTGGAACCGTAAACTGGTGATGATCCTGAGCGACCTCGCAGCAGGATTATCGACCATCGCCCTGTTCATCCTGTTCTTCATGGGGCGGCTGGAAATCTGGCACATCATCGTCGCGGGGGCCTTCGCCAGCGCGTTTGAGTCGTTCCAATTCCCGGCGTATTCAGCATCCGTAACGATGATGCTCAAGAACAAGGATCACTACGCCCGCGCCAGCGGCTTAATGTCCCTCGCTGAAGCGGCCTCCGGGATCGTCTCGCCGTTAATCGCGGGCATTCTGCTCGGCCTGCTCGCCATTCAGCGCGGCATCAACACCATCATGGTGATCGATATCGTTACCTTCCTGTTTGCTATCGGCGCGGTGCTGTTTGTCCACATCCCGCAGCCCGTGAAGACTCAGGAACAGCGCGAGAAGAAAGGCAATCTGGTCGAAGAGATCGGCTACGGGTTTGAGTACATCCTGAAGCGGCCCTCGCTGATCGGGTTGCAGATGGTGTTCTTCTTCATTAACCTGACGGCGACCTTCGGCTTCGTGGTAGTGGCTCCGATGATCCTTGCACGAACAGACAGCAATGCACTGGCATTTTCCTGGGTGCAGATCGCCTTTGGCGTTGGCGGATTTGTAGGCGGTCTGGTGCTCGGAGTATGGGGCGGAACGAAGCGAAAAGTTCACGGCGTTCTGCTGGGGATGGCCTTCAGCGCTGCTTCAACGATCCTTCTGGGCGTGGGGCAAAGCCTGCCCTTCTGGATCGCAGGTGCGTTCCTGACGATGTTCTTCATGCCCTTCATCAATGGCTCGAACCAGGCGATCTGGCAGGCCAAGGTTCCACCCGATGTGCAGGGGCGCGTATTCGCGGTGCGCCGCTGGATCGCGCAAATCGCTGCCCCGGTTGCGATGTTCACGGCTGGGCCGATGGCCGATCTGTGGCTGGAACCCGCCATGCAGCCGGGCGGCAGTCTGGCGAACGTCTTTGGTCCGCTAGTAGGCACTGGCCCCGGCGCGGGCATGGGAGTGATGTTCCTGTTCTCCGGGCTGCTGGGGATCGTCGTGGGGCTGGGCGGGTATCTGTTCCCCGCTATTCGCAACGCCGAAACGATCCTGCCCGATGCCGTGATCGAAGAGGAAACGAAGGAAGAAGAGCCTGCCGCGCCGCTGGTCGGCGAACCGGCAGCCGGAGCCGCGAGCGCCGCGTTGTAAGACGCTTGTTTGTTCGGGCTATGGAAGGAGCCGACCTTTCGTAGCCGCCTCCTCTGTAGGTTGTGGTGACAGGATGTGGAGTGTTCAAACGAGGCCGCCCCACATCCTGGCCCACACCCGGCCTGGACAGAGAATCACCAACTCCTAATCGTGATTATCAAGGAACGATCCCATGACTTTACGACCCAGTGTACTACTTGCCCCTCAGACAGTGACTGTTGAGATCTGCCTTGTGCTAGTAT
>JAHELX010000156.1 GCA_024643945.1 Anaerolineales bacterium | reverse complement strand
CCAGCCTCAAGCTTCGGGAAATGTGGATCAAAAAGCCCTCGTTGAAGACGATGGAGCATATGGCCAAAGTCCTGGCCAGGTATCGGGAACGCCTGCTGTGGGCTGCAGGCCGGCCCCAAACCTTCCTTTCAACCACGGGATTCCACACCATCACCGGACTGGAGGTGATGCTGCAGGCATTGTTGATGGGCGATAAGCTGGTCATCATGCCCCGATTTCACCCGCAGCAAGCACTGCAACTGGTCCAGAGAGAACGGGTTACCATCCTGGTCGCGGTGCCTATGGCTTTTTCCATTTTGCTGAGTATGAAGGACCTGGACCGCTACGATCTTTCCTCCCTCCTCATCTGTGGCACCGGCTCCGCGCCCTGTCCAGCCGATCTGGCCCGCCAGATTCAGAAGCATTTCGGGTGTGCGGTTCACATTGGTTTCGGCACCACGGAGCTAGCCGGAGGGATCGCGGCTACGAGCCTGGCAGACTCGGACGATCTGCAAGCAGAGACGGTGGGCCAGCCAATGCCAGGTGTGGAGATAAAAATCGTAGACGAGGAGCGGCGCGAACTGCCACCTGGCCAGGTGGGTGAACTGGCCTGTCGCAGCCAAAGCGCGATGATGGGCTACTGGCGCGCCCCAGAGAAGGTAGCAGAGGTCTTCGACGAAGAAGAGTGGTACTATACGGGTGACCTGGCTACCATGGACGAACAGGGCTACGTGCGCATCGTAGGGCGCAAAAAAGATATGATCATCCGGGGCGGCCAAAACATCTACCCGGCTGAGATCGAAAATTACCTGGTGGCCCACGATAAGATCAGGGAGGCAGCCGTGGTGGGGATTCCGGCATCCATAGCAGGAGAAAGGACGTGGGCCTTCGTCATCCTCGAAGAAGGAGCCCAGATGACGACCAGGGAAGTCTTGGACTACTGCCGCATGGGGATGGAGAGCTACAAGATTCCCGACAGAGTGCGTTTCGTCCCAGACTTTCCACGCTCGGCGAGCGGCAAACCCCAGAAATTCAAACTGCGTGACATGGCATTGGGGGAAAGACACCTCCCCCAGGCCAGGAATCAGTCAAGCCAGGAGAAAGGCGTCGCTGCCAGCAGCGAATCATCAATGGAGATGAGGGAAAATGACAAAATCGGAGAGTAGCGATCTCACGTTCGAAGAATTCAGGAGACTCGTAGCCGAGGAGTTGCACGTGGATGAAGAAAGGGTCGTGCCTGAGGCGTCCTTTTTCTCCGACCTGTGCGTGGACTCGATTCGGATGGTGGACATGATGCTGCGCCTGGAAGAACTGGGGTTAAGCATCCCGTTGGAAGACGCCTGGCAGATTGAAACCGTCGAAGACGCTTACCAGGCCATCAAAGGCTGAATGCAACCATAAAAATCAGCTATCACAACTTAGATTGTGAAATATGCCACTATTGTGGTACATTTGTCATAGTATAGCAACCATATTAGAGGAGCCATCGTGTCGAGCGAGAAGCGCCTTATCATCAAAACTGAAGACCTTACCCGAAGATTCGGCAACCTGGTCGCCGTAGACCATCTGAACCTGGAGATCAAACGGGGCGAGATTTTCGGCCTGGTAGGCCCTGACGGTGCCGGCAAAACTACCACCATCCGTATGCTGGCCGCCATTATGGACCCTAGCGAGGGACACGCCAGCGTCGCAGGTTTTGACACCGTCAAGCAGGCCGAGGCTATCAAACAACATATTGGCTATATGGCCCAGCAGTTCAACCTGTACGGCGACCTGAGCGTGCAGGAGAATCTGGACTTCTTCGCCGACATTTTCGGCGTGCGCGGGCGGGAACGTAAAGAACGCATCACCCAACTGTTGCGCTTCGCCCGCCTGACTGAGTTCACCCGCCGGCGCGCGGCTCACCTTTCGGGCGGCATGAAGAAGAAACTGGCCCTGGCTTGCTCCCTCATCCATCGGCCCCAGATCCTATACCTGGACGAACCCACCACCGGCGTGGACCCGGTCTCCCGCCGCGAGTTTTGGGATATCCTCTCAGACCTGCACATTGAGGGTGTCACCATTCTGGTCAGCACGCCTTATATGGATGAAGCCGAGCGCTGCTCCCGCGTCGGGCTGATGTACCAGGGACGGCTCATCATATGCGACACTCCCAACCGGGTCAAGGGACTAATCGAGGGGGACCTGATCGAGGTACACCCAATGGCGGAAGAGCGGGGCATAGGCTTAATGCGCCGGGCCGAGGCCACAGTGGCTAGCTTGCCCGGCGTGCTAGAGGTGCAAACCTACGGCGACTTACTCCACATCTTCGTGGACGATGCCGAGCAGCGTATACCGCAGATAAAAGCAGCCCTGGTCAACCAAGCTATCCAGGCCGAGGGGTTACGCCAGACGCAGGCGCGTATGGAGGAAGCGTTCATCTCGTTAATCCGCCGACAACAAGAGACACAAGAATAGAAATATGAGATATCGATAAAACAATGAATCAACGACTCAACAATTACGCTGTCGAGGCACACGAACTAACGAAACAATTCGACCACTTTACTGCCGTGGACCACATCTCATTCACCGTCCCGCGCCGTCAGATTTTCGGCTTTTTGGGACCCAACGGGGCCGGCAAAACCACCACCATTCGCATGTTGCTGGGTCTGATCAAGCCTACCTCGGGCACGGCCACCGTCCTTGGCTTCGATATCTTGAGACAGGCTGAGGAGATTCGCAAGCGCGTCGGCTACATGAGCCAGAAATTCAGCCTGTACAACGATCTGACTGTGGAAGAGAATCTGAATTTCTACGGCGGCACCTACGGCGTGCGCGGCGAGCGGCTGCGCCAGCGTAAGCGATATATCCTCAAAATGGCTGGGCTGGAAGGCCGCGAACGCGAGCTGACCAAAAACCTGGCTGGGGGCTGGAAGCAACGACTGGCCCTGGGCACCGCCATCATTCACGAGCCGGAGATGCTCTTTTTGGACGAGCCGACGGCCGGCGTAGACCCCATCTCGCGTCGCGCCTTCTGGTCCCTGCTGTACGAACTGGCCGAAGGAGGGACCACCATCATGGTCACTACCCACTATATGGACGAGGCTGAGCACTGCCAGAGCCTGGCCTTCATCCAGGGTGGCCGGCTAGTGGCCATGGGCTCTCCGCAAGAGATCAAGACTCAGGAAATGCACGGGCAGGTACTCGAAGTAGACTGCGACCAACCCGAAGTGGCCGTCCCAATCCTGCGCCAGTTAGGACTATTTGAGGAAGTAACTCTGTACGGTGCGCTGATTCACGTTGTCACCACAGACCCCAGCGAGCACCAGCCGCTCATTGAGCAGGCTCTACGCGACAACGATGTGCGCGTCACCGCTATCGACCGCATCGCCCCCTCGCTGGAAGACGTGTTCATCGCCAGCGCCCGCCGTCAGGAGAGACAAACGTGAAACGTGAAACGTAAAACGTAAAACGTCAGATACAACTGTCACACCTCACGCTTTACGCCTTACGTCTTACGTCTTACGTTTTACGCTTTACGACTTATGCATCGCATTACTATAGGAGCAACGAATGAGCCAACGAATCATACCGCTTATCATTATTCTGCTGCTGCTCGCGCTGGGCGGTGGCGGGTATTGGTATTTCAGCCATAATCCCCAGACGTGGCATCAACTGCTGGTAGAATTGGAACTGGCGACACCTGAGGCTGAAAAGGCTGGCATCGCCGCTTCGGGCTTTATTGAGGTACGTGAGGTAACGATAGGCCCTGAAGTGAGCGGACACGTCGCCCAGTTGATGGTGGACGAAGGCGACCAGGTGACAGAAGGTCAGGTGTTGGTTGAAATTGACGCCGACCTCCTCGACGCTCAAATCGTCGAGGCCGAAGCTACTGTAGCCATGGCCGAAGCGCAACTGGCCCGAGTGCAGGCCGGGGTACGCCTGGAACAGATCTCGGTGGCTGAGACAGCGGTGACCATGGCCGAAACTCAGCGGGATGCCGCCTACCAGGCCTGGCAAGACGCCCAACTACTGCGCGACAACCCGCAAGAGCTCGACCTGAAAATCGCCGCCATCCGCAGCCAAATCGCCGTCACCGAACGCCGTATTGAGCAGTTGGTTCCTCTCAAAGACGCGGCTGAACTGCTAGATAAGCTGCGCGAGCGACAGGTTGACATTGTGGAAGAGGGGGTCAATTACCACTTCAGCATTCCTGGCTATGGCTCCTTCTCCGGTCATTACAATTTCGCCGAAGGCGAAAAGCGCCAGGCATGGGCTGGCTGGAACCTGGCTACGACCGACCTGTGGAGCGCCTGGGTCAATCTGAACCAGGCCGTCGCCGCCCGCGACGCAGCCCAGCAGAACTTGAGCGATTTGCTGGCCCAGCGTGACAACCCGCAACAGGCCGAAGTCCAGGCCGTCCAGGCCGAGGCTGCCTACCAGCAGGCCGTGGCGGCCGTGGGGGTGGCACAAGCCAACCTGGACAACCTGCGTGCCGGTCCCACTCAGGAACAGATAGAAGTAGCCCGCACCGGCGTGGAACAGGCCCACGCCGCCCTGGACGCACTGAAAGTTCAACGTCGAAACTACACCCTGCACGCGCCCATTTCAGGTATGGTACTGGAACGAGTCATCCACGAAGGAGAAAATGCCTTGCAGGGCACAACCCTACTCACGCTGGGGAATCTAGACACTGTAGATCTGACGGTCTACGTCCCCGAGCCTGAGATGGGCAAAGTGTTCTTCGAGCAGCCGGTAGAGGTGAGCGTCGACTCCTTCCCCGATGAGACCTTCCTCGGTCAGGTCATCCGGATTTCCGACAAAGCCGAGTACACACCCAAGAACATCCAGACCAAAGAGGAGCGGGTAACTACCGTCTTTGCCGTCAAGGCCAGAATCCCCAATCCCGATCAAAAACTGAAGCCCGGCATGCCCGCCGATGCCGTGCTAGTGGCGCAATAGGAGAGACAACGAATGAAGCGAGTGATCCTTGTCATCATCTTGCTGGCCCTCATTGGCGGTGGCTATTACTGGTGGACGACTCAGAAGGGTACCGAAGCCACCAGCTCGTCTGGCCAGGAGCCCTACGCCCGCATCTTCGGATCTGGCAGCATTGAGGCCAAAATCATCGCCATCACCTCCGATACCGGGGGGCGCATCGTCGCCATGTACGCCGACGAAGGAGATGAGGTGCATCAGGGTGACCCGCTGGTGCAGCTCGACACTTCACTGTTACAGTCCCAGCTAAACCAGTTGGAAGCAGCCATGGCCTCTGCGCAAGCGAATCTGGCCGAGGTGAGCGCACCGCCACGACCAGAAGAAGTGGCGGCAGCCGAAGCCGAATTGAAGCAGGCGCAAGCGAACCGGGATGGTGCCTATGCCGTGTGGCAACAAGCACAATCCATCGTAGGTAACCCGCTGGAACTGAAGGCCCAGGTAGATGCTACCCAGGGCCAGGTTGCCATCCTCCAAAAAGACTTTGAGGCGGCCCAGGCCACGTTGAAAGAAGCCGTGATTCAACGCGACGAGGCGGCCCGCAATCAGCTCAACGACGAGGCCATCACGCTTTCTCAGGTGGCTGCCAAGAAGGCCGAGTCCGCCCAAGGCAATCTGGCTGCGGCTGAGGCCGAATTGGCGGGGACTCAACGCCAGTTGGAACTGCTGATGGCTATACAAAAGAACCCGCTGGATCTCATCACCCGGGCTAATGCCGCTAAGGAAGCCTACGAGCAGGCAAAGGCAGCGGTACTAGTGGCGGAGACGAAATTAGCTTTGGTGAAGGCCGGCCCGATGCCAGAGGAGGTGGCTATTGCCCAGGCCAAGGTGCAGCAGGCTGAGGCGGCCCTGGCCCGGGCCCAGGTGCAACTCGACAAGATGAGTCTGGCTGCGCCCCGCGACGGGATCATCACCGACCGGTCGGCCAACCCGGGCGAGCTGGCTGCCCCTGGCGCCACGCTGATGAACCTGGGCAACCTGGATCGCGTGACTCTGACAGTCTACATCCCCGAAACACAAATCGGGCGTGTACAAGTGGGCCAGACTGCGCAGGTCAGCGTAGACGCGTATCCGGGCGAGACCTTCCAAGGCACAGTTACCTTCATCGCGTTGCAGGCCGAATTCACGCCCAAGAACGTGCAAACCAAGGAAGAACGGGTAAACCAGGTGTTCGCCGTCAAAATCAGTCTCGACAACCCCGACCACCGGCTGAAGCCTGGCATGCCTGCCGACGCGGAGATCATCAGTGACCTGTGAATGCGTGGAGCGTGGAGCGTGAAGCGTAAAACGTGAAACGTAAAACGTGAGGTACAGAACATGAAGATTCTTCACGTTCTGCGCTTTACTTTTCACGTTTCATGCTTTACGCTTCACGCTCCACGCTTCACGCTCTACGTATCAAATACCCCTGCCGCCCTACGGTCAAGATCCAATGAGGCTCGCTGGGATTCTCCTCCAGCTTCTCCCGCAGATTGCGGATGTGCATGCGCACCAGGGCCGGGTCGCCCACGCCAGGCGGATAATCCCACACCTCCTCCAGCAGACGATGAGTAGGTAATACCTCACCGGGCCGACGCATCATATATTCCAACAGGGTAAACTCGGTAGGCGTCAGAAGGGAAGTTTTGGCGCCGATTGACGCCTCACGGCTGCGCAGGTCCAGCTTGAGTTCCCCCACCTGCAGCACATCTGTCGCCACATGAGGCTGAGCGCGGCGTAACACCGCCTGCACCCGTACCTCCAACTCCCGCAGATCAAAGGGCTTGGCCACATAATCGTCAGCACCAGCGTCGAAGCCTTCCAGCCGGTCAGCCAATGCCCCCCGGGCTGTCAAAAAGATCACCGGTACCGCCACCAGGCTTGGGGTTGCACGTAAACGCCGGCAGACCTCAAACCCGCTCATCTCTGGCATCGTCACATCGAGCAAAACCAGGTCAGGGGGAGAGCGGAGAGCCTCTTCCAATCCTTTCGGGCCATCGGGAGCCGTAGTTACCACATGCCCTACCAAACCCTGTTTGATCAAGTCGCGAATGTCCTTCTCATCGTCTATTGCCAGGATACGGGCCATAATTCTTCCTCGTGAGCCTCCCAAAAACGTACATAAGGAACCTGCAATAGCCATTATAGCAGCGACTTTCACTCTTTGCAACGACAGCATTCGGGGGTGGCAATTCCCATTTTGGCATTTATCTATGCCAAAGAGTAGGACAAACTACAGTTGTGCCATGTGGCACAATCTGATAGTCTGTCCTACCCCCTGCCCCAAATTTGAAATGCACTCTCTGACCAAGGGAATCTTGGGGAATAGGCTCTTAACCGAAAAGAACTGACCCGCTGGTCTCCCACACGCCATGCAGCAGCCGGACACCGCTATCACCACCCTTTTGCCAGGCACGAATACGGAAAGTGTAGCGATGGCCACTTTGTGCCTGGGTAAAGGGGGCGCTGGTGGCTGAGGTCCGGGTCAGCCAGGGCTGCCAGTCGCCATCGTCCTGCCGCACCTGTACGTCGAAGCTATCCAGGCGCCAGTCGAACAACTCTCCCTGAGCCGTACCTTGCCAGCTCACGCTGAAACCCGAGGCGGCGCTGGACGGCACATTGATGCGGACCGTGGGCGCCCGGTCCATGGCGCCGCCGTCCAGGTAGGTGGAATTGATGTCAATACCATCGGTGTTGTCCAGACTGTCAAACAGGGCGAAGACAGTGATGGTGGTGCTTTGCGCGCGGGCAGCTACGTGAGGGAAGGCCCACTCGTTGTCACGCCCGTCCGGGTCGCCCCAGACGACGTGGGAAGCGGTGGCCTCAGTGCCGCCGGTGGGATCAATGCCAAGACGTTTGACGATGCGCTCAGGTCCCCGGATGCCACCCGGACCGCGATAGAAGCTGAGCATGCCGATTTCCACGCCATAATCCTGCCCCACCTTAGCGCCGGCCACGCGCTGATACACGCCTGCCCTGAATTTCTTGGTAGACCAGATGACCTGGGAATTGTGCCCCTCGATGCGCTCAGGTACGCCACCACCGTAATATTGGGCAGTGAAGCGGGCAAAAGTGTGGGTATCCATATAATGCAACTTACCCGACCGGCTTTTGAGGACCAATGGGCTCCAGCCGCTGGCAACCACCTCGGTGAAATCGCGATAGATACGGCCAATGGGCGAATACTCCTCGAAGTTGATGTTGACGGGGCTCAGCCTGGGCGCAGGAGGCAGCGGCTCTGGGATAGCTGGCGGTGGTTCGGGGGATGGCTCGGGAGCGGGTGTCGGCTCTGGTTGGGGTTGTGGTTCCGGAACTGGTGCTGGCGTGGGCGTAACCTGGACAAACCCGGCCCAGGGACCAAAAATATCAGGGATTCTGGCAGCCAGGTGGACGTCGCCGCCGATTTTAATCTTGCCCTGGCTGTAGGCGTGGGTAGTGTTCAATGTGCCATGGGCCAGACTGATAAAGTTGGTGCCGCTCATGCGGATGGTCGCAGAAGGCGACGCGGTTGCGCCCTCAGCCACCGTGCAAGCCCCGTTGGCAACGGTCACTATCCAATTGCTGGCCCCGATGCCGGTTAATTGAAACTGATAGGTCACTCGCAGGCCGCCGGCTTTGTCAGGTCGGAATCCCTGGGGCATAGCCCGCACGATATCGGCCAGGGTCGGCTCGGCAGGAGTAGGGCCGGGTGACGGTGGTGCCGGGGATGGCGCGGGCGGTTCGTCCGGCGCCACCCGCGAGGCCCAGGGTGGGAAGAGTTCGATGAACTTGCGCGCGTATTCTAGATTGCCACCTACCTTAATCTGGCCTCGGTTGTAAGCATCTACGGCGTTCAGTTCACCCGCGGCAAGCCTCAAATAGTCGCCGGTGCTCATCGTGATGGTCGTATCGGCGCGAGGCGGCGCGCCCTGGATTACGTTGCACCTGCCATCGGCGATGGAGACTGTCCAGGTTCCTCCCCCCTCACCGATCAACTGGAGCTGGTAGGTAACTTTCAATCCCCCCGCTTTGTTCAATTGCACGCCCTGGCCCATAGCCTGCACGTACTTTTCGACTGTGGATGTGGTGTTCATTTCTTTCCTCCACATATTACGTAACTTTGCGCCCTAAAGACGTACGAATTGCTCTATCACCTGCTCTGGCGATGCGGTGCCGGTGGTGCCCAATTGTTGGATTGTGATTGAGGCGATCAAATTGCCCAACCAGGCGGCCTCGTCTGGCTTAGCCCCCTGGCATAAAGCAGCTATGATGCCGGCCATGACGCTATCGCCAGCCCCGACAATGTCAATGGGACCGGTAACAGGTACACCTGGCACGTGGCACGCCCCTTCTTGGGTGAATACCAGAATGCCATCGGCACCGATGGTAACGAACACGGGCCGCCTTGTTCGGCGGAATAGGGCAGCCCCGGCGGCCTCCACCTCTGCCCGTTCAAATTTTCCTCCCGACCGGCCACCCACCGCCAGCGACGCCTCGGAGGCGTTGGGCTTGAGTATGACGTGGCGGAACAGTCCAATGCGCTCCCGCGAGTCTACGACGATGATCAAATCGGGATGTTGCCGACCCAGGTCGGCCAGAGTAGCTCGCACCTGGTCGGTGATGGAGCCGCAATTGGCCTCGGGTACCTGGTCAGCGACGACGATGCCGTCAACCGTAGGAGCCAGGGCACGCAGCCGCTGGCTGATCTGCGCCTGGAGTGCATCGGGCAGCGGGGGGCGGTTCTTTACGTCCAGCCGGTTGAGTTCGTGTACCCGGCCATCGACTTCGTGCATCATCGGTTTGGTATAAGTCGGCGTGAAGCGCTCAGGGTGTTCAATCAACGGCCCGATGTCGACGCCCCGCGCCATCAACGCTCGCTTCAGTTCGTATCCCTCGCCGTCGTCGCCGATGACCCCCAGGGCTGTCACCGCCACGCCCAGCGCCCGCAAATTGTTGGTGACGGTGCCCGCCGCGCCAGGACTGCAACGCACGCCCACCACCTGATACGCCTCCAGGCCAGTCTCCAGTGACGTCTCGCTAAGGCAGCGGTCGAGTTCCAGGTATTTATCCAGGAAGAAATCACCTACGACCAGGACCTTGGTTTCGGGGAAGCCAGCTAGCAATTGCCTGAGACGCATCTCGTCCATCCTGGTCTCGCTCCCTTATCCTTCTGAGGCCAACAACCCCAGCGCACGCCGGTAGAGGTGGCTAAAGGTAGCCCGGTGGTCACCCTGGATATAGAAGCTGTCGCCGCCGTCGGCCACGGTGCGGACCAGGATGGTCTTGTAGGGACGGAAATAGTATCGGGGATCGCTTTTAGGCGCTTCGTGCTCCACGTCGGGCCCCAAGTCGAGCAGATCGAACACAGCGGTGGTGAAGTGACGAATCGCCCGTCCCTCCTGATGAGCCACGTTGCGGGCCATCGCCAGAGCCTTGAGGTATACCTCGGGTCCCATCACCGCCGTACCGAAGTTGAGCAGCACACCCCCTTCCAGATTGGAGACAGTATACGCGAACACCAAAAAGTCGTGGTACGAGGCGGCGCCCAGCGCTGCCCCATCGCAATTGGGATGTTCGTGGATGATGTCGTAGCCGATGCCGATGTGGGCTGTCACCGGGATGCCCAGCCGGTAGCCTGCCGCCAGAATGCTGACTTCGCGATGCGGAAATGCCTCCTTTTCGACCATCCGGCCCACTGCCTCACCCAAGCCGATGTTTTCGCGGGCAGCCTGCTGGATGGCTTCGTTGATGCGCCCCGTCTCGCGCCATAGCCCAAATTGCCCCTCCTGGATGTAGCGGGCGACGCTTTCGGTGGTCGCCCCAATGAGCGCCAGTTCAAAATCGTGGATGGGGCCAGCCCCATTCATCGCGACGTGGGTAATG
>JAHELX010000842.1 GCA_024643945.1 Anaerolineales bacterium | reverse complement strand
CGGAAGGCTTCTTGCTCGTGCAAATTCATCCCGCGCTGACGAGCGACATTGACCAACTCTGCGTCGAATTCATAACGGCGCACCACACGAAAGAAATTCTTTTGCCGCCAGTAAAAACGTTTGCCCCGGTAGCGAAATTCGACGTTGTGGATAGGAACCGAGGGTACGTCAATTTTGATCCGCAGCCGTCCCAGCACGGCATCGGCGACCCGCAGCACCCCCCCGCCACACAACTTGGGCCGGGGGTGCTGCGCCTTCTCCAGCACCAGCGCGCGCGCGGCCAATGCCGGGTCGAATTTGTGCAAGTGAAGCCAGGTCGAGACGCCAGCCGGCCCACTGCCAACGATGATCAGGTCATAATCGAAGCCAGGCATACTCATTCTCTTTGCCGCGTTAGCCCACGTTCGACCCTGGTTCTGAGGGAATCTCTTCCATCCGACCGGTTACCACAAAGACGACACGCTCGCAGATGTTGGTCACCCGGTCGGCGATACGCTCCACATTGTGAGCACAAAAGAGCAGATACATGGCCCGGGTCACAGTTCGTGGGTCTTCGATCATAAAGGAGATCAACTCACGGAAAATCTGGTTGTAAAGCTGGTCTACTTCGTCATCTATTTGGGTGATGGCCAGAGCCTGCTCCGGGTTGCCAGACACAAAGGCGTCCAGGCTTTGACGCAGCATATCTTGCGAAATCTGGGCCATACGCGGCAGGTCGATGAGCGGCTTGAGCAAGGGCTCGTCGCCCATGCGCAGGACGATGGTCGCAATACCGGCAGCATGGTCGGCCATACGCTCCAGGTCGAGCACAATGTTCATAGCCGCCACAATGAAGCGCAGATCGCGGGCCGCCGGTTGCTGGCGGGCGATCAACCCCAGGCAATCCTCTTCGATTTTGAAGCGCAATTGGTTGATCTTTTCGTCGTCGGCGATGATTTGTTGGGCTTGCACCTGGTTGCGCTCTTTGAGGGCCTGAATGGAGCGATTGATGGCTGTATCCACCATGCTGCCCAACAGCAACACATTGTCACGCAGTTCTTCTAACTCCTGGTCAAAAGCCGAGCGAATACTCATAGGAGCCCCCCTTAGAAATTGCCTGAAAAGTAGGGTGGGGCAGACTTTCCAGTCTGCCCAGGCAGGCCCCACCCTACTTTTCAGACACATTCTTCGTGACTGAGATCGTGTTATGGCACCTGCTCCACCTTGAGCAAATTGGTGTTACCGGGCACGCCTAAGGGAGTGCCGGCTGTGATGACGAGGGCATCGCCCGGCTGGGCCAGGCCACAGGTTCGAGCCTGCTGGATAGCATCGGCGCTGACCTCAGCCAACTCGTGGATTTCGTCACTGAGAACCGGCCAGACTCCCCAACTCAGGGCCAGCCGCCGCCGGGTAGCCGGCTGCGGGGTAAGGGCCAGGATGGGCACACAAGGACGGTGGCGGCAGACGCGGCGCGCCGTACTCCCCGACCGGGTGTAGGTGGCGATCGCTGCTACCTTCAAGTGGCGCGCAGCCACGTGGCTGAGGTAGGCGATGGTCGAGTCGATGCTGGAAGCAGGCGACAGGGCAGGCGGCTCGGCGACCTCGCCGTTCAGCCAGGCGGCCTCAGCCCGGGCGGCGATGGTCGCCATAGTGGCAACGCTCTCGACCGGGTGCTGACCGATAGCCGTCTCGCCGGAGAGCATCAACGCATCCGTGCCATCGAAAATGGCATTGGCCACGTCGGTCGCCTCGGCGCGGGTAGGATGAATCTCCTTCATCATCGACTCGAGCATTTGAGTCGCAGTGATGACCGGTACCGCTGCGGCACGGCACTTGGCGATGATCCGCTTCTGTGCCACCGGCACCTCTTGAAAGCTCATCTCCAGGGCCAGGTCGCCCCGGGCAACCATCACCCCATAAGCTTCTTCGATGATCGCATCAATGTCCTCGAGCGCACCTTCCTTTTCGATCTTGGCGATGACAGGGATATCAGCATGCAGGCGGTCGAGCAGCCGCTTAAGGCTGCGCACGTCGTCAGCACATTGGACGAAGGAGAGGGCCAAAAAGTCAATCCCCTGCTCGATGGCGAAAGCCACATCTCGTTCGTCTTTATCGGTCACCGAGGGCAGACTGACCCGGATGCCCGGCAGATTGATACCACGCCGGCTGGAAAGAGTACCCCCTTGCACAACGCGGCAGTGGATGTCGCCGTTGTCATCCAGTTTTTCCACGCGCAGCTCGACCTCCCCGTCGTCCACCAACAACAGGTCGTCAGGCTTCAGATCGCCAGCCAGACCAGGGAAAGAGATGGAGACACGCTGCGTGTCGCCCACTACTGGCTCAGGGGTCAGCACGAGCTTTTGCTCCGGCATGAGGCTGATCACGCCCCCCTCGATTTCGCCCACCCGGATGCGTGGCCCGCGCAGGTCACCCATGATAGCGACGGGAACGTCTAGCTCGTCGCTCAATGCGCGCACGTGTTCAATGACGGCAGCATGAGCTTCGTAGTCACCATGGGAGAAGTTAAGGCGCACTACATCAAGGCCAGCCAGAATCATCTGGCGCAATACGTCCCGACTCTGGCTGGCCGGCCCAATAGTGGCCACAATTTTGGTTCGCTTCTCCGAAGGGGATCTACGGGTCGGCAGATGGTGTTCGGTAAATCTGGCAGTCATTGCTTCGCTTCCATCACTCATCTTCGTCGCAATAACAGGCGTCGGATTGGAACTTGCGCCATAAAGCGACAAATTTCTCTAGTTATTTAACTGTTGATAGCGGCCATAATTTCCCGGCCGTGCCCCGCAGAGCCGAGGACAGCTTCGTTTTTATGTTTGACCAGATTCGTTAGCTCATCGCGGGCCGGCCCCAGGTATTTGCGCGGGTCGAACTCGCCCGGCTTCTCGGCCAGCACTTTGCGAACAGCGGCCG
>JAHELX010000155.1 GCA_024643945.1 Anaerolineales bacterium | reverse complement strand
CAGCCACCAGCAACATCCCGATTGCCATCCAATTTGCCCATCGTTCAGACATAAGTGTTATCCGTGCTCTTTGTGTATTTTAAACTCAATTCAGTTCGACAAGAACAGGAAGATAGCCAGGGCACGTAAAACGGAATGCATAAAACGTAAGACATAAAGCACGTTGCATCTCACATCTCACGTTTTCCCCAAAGGGGACCTATGGGTACGCTTTACGTTTTACGCCTCCCTGTCAGCGCCCGCTGCGCACGACGAAGAACAATCCGCTCAGAATCAAAAGCACGCCCACGACCCGATCCAGTCCCACTGTCTCGTGAAAGATAAAGTGGCCAATGACGAGCGAAAAGACGTAAGTGAGGCTGACCATGGGGAAGGCCAGGCTGAAGTCGAGTTTGCTCAACACGTCGAGCCACAGGACAGAGCTGACCCCGTAGCAGGCAAAGCCCAGGATGATCCAGGGGGTGCGCAACAAGCCCAGCAGGCTGCCTATCAGGTTTCCACCAAACAGACTCACCCCGCCAACATCGTTCAGACCTAACTTAAGCAACGTCTGCCCACTTACTAACAACATGATGGCAACGAGTGCGACTAAAAGGGTGAAGATCATTTGAGATCGGGCCTCCGATATTATCATGAACGAATTTACCTCTAGCAATTTAGGATTTAGAAAAGGCGATAAATGGTCACCTCGCCCTGTTGAAAGGCAGGTGTCAACTCACCTAGATAGCCACTGCCACCACCCAGCGCGCGCTCCGCCGGGCCGACGAACACATACCGGATGTGATACTGTTCCCGGAGCTTTTGCCACTCCCCGGCCGACATCTTACCTCGGAAGAATGCTTCGGCCTGGGCCTGTTTGGTCTCGGCGTCAATCGTCTCAAAGGGATGGCCGGCGAAGACCCGCACCCCGGCCCGGCCGGGTAGCAGCATGCCAGTGCGCGGCGTGGCGAGAACCACCTCGTCCTGCGCGTGGATCAGCAGCCATTGCATAGCAACCGCTTCATCCTGCGACAAATACAGTCGGTCAAAGAGGCCGGATTGCCCGTCGCGATTCAACACGCCCAGGGTCAGCACTGCCAGCAAAAAGAGGCTGCCTAGCGCGCTGAAGCTGACGGTCAGTCCTGCCACCAAGCGTGCCCTCCCGACCGTCAGCCTGGGCAAAAGCCAGCGGTTCAAGCCTATCGCGGCCAGCATGGCCAGCGGCAGAACCAAACCAGTGAGAAAGCGACGTTGCAGCGCAAAGGGCAGATAGACCAGGATCAGAGTTCCCACGCTCCAGGCCGGTAATGCCAGCCCTCTCCAGTCCCGTTCATGTACTACCATCACCCCACCTGGAATCGCCAGCAATCCCAACAGCCCAACACCAAGAAACAGGTTGAGCACCGATGGCGCAGGTGTGACGTTTTGCGCTGCCCATGCTGACATCGCCGGGCTAGATAGGTATATCCAGTAACCATAAAGCAAAACCGGGGCTGAAAACAGACAGGTGCCGAGGGCGGCGGTCAGCCCGGCCAATGACCACGCTCGATCGAGCCATCTTCTCAGCAGCAGATACAAGGCTAGCGTGGCGTAGACTGGGCCCAAGCCCAATGGATGCACCAGTACCAGTGCCAATGCTGCTAGTCCCGGAATCAACCAGCGCCGAATGCCATGCGCCGGCCACACCACGCCGGCCACGATGACTAACATCAGTGCCATCGCCAGCGGAAAGTGGGGGTTGCTCAGCAGGCTGAAAAAGGCAAAGGCCTCGGGCACCCACAGGTCAATGGGAAAGGTGCCCAGTGCCGTCCCCAGCCAGCCCAGCCCTGCCGAGATGCCCACCAGCCAAAAAGCTAACCGTCGCTCGCGGTGGTCGCCAGTGAGGCGGGCGAGAAAGGCATAGACGGTAACCAGCAGCGCCAACCCGCCTAGCACACGCGCCGCGTGATAGACGAGGATCAGCGGCAATCCCGTCAACCGGGCAACGTGCCCCAGTGTAAGATAAAATAAGTAAATGATGTATGCTCCTTCGTGGGGCTCTGGCGTATAGGTCAGATGAAACTGCCACGCTCCGGCCCATCCCTGGCGCATCTTGGCCAGATACGAGTTGCCGTCGAGAGGATTGACCAGGATGCCGCCAAACTGGTAGCCACTCGGGGTGGCAACCCAGGCCACCAGATAGGGCAGGCAACTCACGGTCACAATCACCGCCGCCCAGGTCAGCGCCCAACGCCATTCCAGGAGGGGAATGGCGTCAGCGCCGAAGACCCCAAGGTCTTCGCTAGCGTGTTGCCAGTTCAATAAATGAGGGAGTCGGGATTTTGCCATTGTGGGAAAAAGAAGTAGGGCCTTTGGGGCCCCAATTGAGAATAGAATAGGCAATGGAATGTACAATATGGAGTGCAATGGTCGCTGGGGCGGTGTTTGCAGGATACTAGACGCAATAAGGTATTCCTGCTTTGCTCGCACCTGCCCATAAGTCGCCTACCGGGAAAAGCGATAGCCCACGCCACGTACCGTGATGATGTATTGGGGGCGGCTGGGGTTATCTTCCAGCTTTTCCCGCACCCATCGGATGTGGACGTCGAGGGTACGGGTGTCGCCCAAATAATCGGTTTCCCACACCTCTTTCATGATCTTGCCACGACTTAATACTTCGCCGGCATTTTCCATCAAGAGGCGCAGCAGCTTGAACTCTTTTGGCGTGAGGTGTTCAGTGCGACCGCTCCGCTGTATCTGACGTTTCAACATGTCCAGGGTGACATCTCTAACCCGCAGGAAGCGATTATTCTGGTCGCCAATGGCTCTTTTGATGCGCTGCGTCAGTTGGCGCGCATTGAAAGGGACGAGAAGATGGGTGCCAGCCGAACCGTGGTTGTGCGTCTCATCGTGGGTGACGATGAGGCGGGGAAACTCAAACCGAGTTTCATCTAACACCCGACATATTTCTTCGACGTTCAGCAATCCAGTCCAGGCATTAACGACGATCAAGTCGGGCCAATCAGCCATAGCCATAGACGGGACTTTACGAGGATTATGGGCTATGGTAACGTCGTATCCTCGATCTAGCAGATCTGGCTTTATAGAACGGGAGTCTGTTAATTCGCTTTCGACAAGCAATACTTTCAGCGTCACGTCCCGCCACCTCCCCCTGGCCTAACCATTCCTCACACAAGCCATTATACTTTATCACAAGACGTATCGCAATAGGCTTAAAGGCTCAATAAGAGAAATTCATTTTAACCATTTTGGCGCTAGCCCCAACATTGGACGACAGCTTTTTGGAGTAGCCTCCCTCTTGAAGTGTAATGCCAGTCGATAGTAGTCTGAGGCCAAAGTCATCGAGCTAAAAACGCAAAGTACCCTGACGGGTATCCAGCTTCAGGACGCTTTTTAGCGTCTCCATATCCTTTGACCCTAAAAGTTTTGCACTAGTGCCCCATCAAAGTGATTCTGATAAGTTAGATTCGGCCTCATGGGCGTAATCTGTATCATATCATAATCCCTGAGATGGGGTACTAGGTAACCTGAAGGCGTTTCAGTGACACCTGACGGGAGAAGATCCTGGTGGAGGAGTGGAGATTATTGGCTGCCTGGGTGAGTGTAATACCCCGTCACAAGGATTGTGATAAGACGGAGGTCTCTCCTCATAAAAGCTGAGTCTGACCTATTCCCTGAAGGTCCCCCCACCCAAGCCTGACCGCCGGAGCGGGGCAGGGGGGACCTGCGAGCAGAATTGCTGTGGCGGGGTACTAGTCTTCCAGTGCAGTCAGGTATCTCTCGATCTGGATGGCGGCTTTGCACCCTTCACCGGCCGAGCTGACAACTTGTCGAAAGACCAGATCGGCAATTTCACCAGCAGCAAAGACGCCTGGCACGCTGGTACGGGTATTCCGGTCGGTGATCAGGTAACCGTGTTCATCCATCTCCAGCTTGTCCTTGAAGAGGTGACTGTTGGGGTAATGGCCAATGTAGATGAAAACACCGTCAGCCTTCAGCGTGGAAGCCTCGCTTGTCTTTACATTTTTGATTTGTACGGACTCGACAGCGCCGTTCCCATTAATCTCGGTGACGACCGTGTCCCAAACGAATTCAATCTTTTGGTTGCGTTTCGCCCGCTCTTGCAAGGTATAACCGGCACGTAACTCATCTCGCCGGTGGATGATGCGCACGCGGCTGGCGAATTTGGTGAGAAAGACGCCCTCTTCCAAGGCGCTGTCACCTCCGCCAACCACTGCTATCTCTTTATCGCGGAAGAAAAAACCATCACAAGTGGCGCAATAGCTCACACCTCGACCGGTAAACTCAGCTTCGCCTGGCACGCCCAGTTTGCGCGGCGAGGCGCCCGTGGCAATCACAATCGCCTTTGCCTGATATTCGTTGTCGTAAGTTTTGACACGGAAGGGCTGAACTTCGAAATCAACCTCAGTCACTTCGGCGTACTCAATGCGTGCCCCAAACCGCTCTGCCTGCTTTTGGAATTTCTCCACCAACTCAGGTCCAGTCAGCCCTTCTGGAAAGCCGGGGTAATTCTCGACTTCATTCGTGATAGATACCTGGCCGCCGATCTCGTTGCCGGTGAAAACCAGCGGTTTGAGATTGGCGCGGGCGGTGTAAATGGCTGCCGTCAGGCCAGCAGGTCCCGATCCGATGATGATCACGTTTTCTAAAGACATAACCTTCCTCTCTAGATTGGCCTGGTAATCTTTAAATAAATAAGTTCCTTTAGCTTGTGTGAGACGTTCCTACAATGAGATGTTCAGGGCACACCAGTATTGGCTACGGGTTAGAGATCAATGGCTGCTGGCAAGTTCTGGTCTGTGTTTTAGCCACCATCTGGGAGCACGAGTCAAAACGCGTCCATTGGCGGTCATAAGCGGTTTACGGCACTCATCGCCCCAACACCCTGTGTCACAGTAAAGCATCGGCCGGTTATGACAGGTTTCTGCCTCGCTGCTGGTTCGGAAACATATGGAACACATAAAAAACACCTGATGCTTCTCAGCCATAAATTCCTCCCGGTTGC
The DNA here is from genome assembly GCA_024643945.1 of Anaerolineales bacterium. The sequence goes on along the minus strand of JAHELX010000155.1, from coordinate 5,824 downwards.
CAATATCTCCGTACCAATCCATTGATAAGCGTCACACGCCATGTAGTGTCAGATATGATACAACAAGCTAGCGCAGATAGCAAGGAAGGCAGATGGCCCCTTTGGGATTGAGCAAGCCCCCAAATCCACTACAATAAGTAGGCGGGTTGGCGATGCTCAGCCACTAGATCTTGTGTAGTTGGCGGGCCTTGCCATCGACCCTCACTTAGTTATCACGTTTGGCTGGCGCGCTCACGACTCGGGTTCCGGCTGGATGAGCGTTGAGACTTCCAAATGAACCAAAAAAAATAGCACTCCCGCAGACATTCTACAAGCGGGAGTGCTATTCGTTGTGGTTCGTTCAATCCAGGCCGTTATAGATGGCGTTGCCTATGACCCTGAAAGTGTTCTCTGGATGACCACGGAAGGTGGTGTCAATTCCGATAAGGGTCACATCTTGTGAGTCTGAGGCCCTGTGTACGATGACGGGCTGACTGTTGGCCCCGCTGCTCTGCCAGCCAGGCCAGAAGCCGGAGACGAGAAAATCGCCGCCGTCGAAGCGAGCGGAGACTTCTACACCGTCTCCAAGGTAAGTGAACCACAGCGGATAATAGACGAAAGCATAGTCGTCCTGACGGAATCCGGCTGCTACAGAGTCGCTCGTATCGTAGTCGATCTGGACAATGGCGTTCCCATCACCGACTTCATAGGCGACATCCAACAGACCGGCGTCAATCGCAAATTGCGCAGCTCTACCCAGGTAACTGAGCCCGACATAGTCGCCGCCTGCATCAAAGAAGGCGTTCAAGGAAGCCTGTCCCTCGGGGCTGAGCAGAGACCATCGCAGGTCATCATTGAGGAAGAGATCGTATCCTGAGATGACGCCTGCATTCAGGTCGTTCCTGGACACTTCGTCGTAGTCGAATCCAAGTGTACGCATGGCGTGGTTAACACCCTCGTCGCCATACACGGCGATGTGCTGCTTTTTCATAGGCACCACATTCTCGGGTTGGCTCTTGAGGGCGTAAACATCCAGGGCATATTGATTGGCCAGCTCATTGGCCAGGGCCGGCTCAGCCGGGATGATGATGGCTCCAGCGTCGAAGGTACGGCCGGAATCCTCGAAGGGACCGGTTGCTCGATATAGAGTGATACTACGCGCCAGCAGCTCGTTGGTCGCCTTGAAGGCTGCGATGCTGGTGGGTAGATAAGCGTAGGCATCTGCTTTTCCACCCTCAGCAGAGCCTTGGGGGGCGTCCGCCTTGTTGACGGGATGCGTCTTGAGGTCAAGCTTGTCCTGCATGACTGCCCGGTAAGCGCCCCATAACAAGGGATTGCTCCACACCGAAGGCGGTGAGTAGAAGTACAGCCCTTCTATGTCAGATAGATCCGGACCGCTCTCCAGGATAGTGTTGGCCAGCCCGCGCTTAGGTTGGTCCATCCAGACGATGTAGGTGCCTTTGGGATAGGTGACCCCGTCCAAAGTGAAGTCCTGGCTGGACTGTTCGACTTGGACGTCGTTGAAGAGCAGGAAGTCGATCAGTTTGGCGGGTTGATGGGGACTCAACTGGAATGGGGCGCCAGCAGGTATGACGTAGGCAGCCGGAAACTCCTTGACGATCAGATCGTTGTACTGATCATACTGGGTTTCGTTTAGCAGTTCATCGGGTATGCGCATCTGCGGCAGGTCGAGGAACCCACGTCGGAAGATCTCGATTTGGTCACGAATCATCGCCTCTCGGTTCTCGACGATGAATTTGAGAGCTCCCCATACTGCCCAATAGTGGGCGTCAACACCGCGCTCATCGCGATACGGAGTTTCCAGCGTATGGCCGTAGCCCCCATGATACATGCCGTACATGGGCGTGTACGTAGGTGGCCAGTCGTCCCACCCTAAATCAAAATCTCGGAAGGGAATCTGGGCGGCAAAGCCAGTGTGGGCCAGCAACTCCGCTTCCATGGCCTCGGCTTCATAGAAGGCCCATTGGATGTAGAGGTCGTACTCGTAGTTGGGGTTGTGGGGCGGCGTGCAGGGTTCGATCAGCATGGGGTTGACAAATCCGTGCAGATCAAGCACGACCATGGGGTTCCATTCAGTCAGGACGCGCACCGTAGCGCGGGTTTCGGGTTGAGACTGGGTGATGAAGTCGCGATTGATATCGAAGCCGTTGGCATTGCCACGGGTGCCCATGACACGTCCGTCAGGATTCTGTACAACGTTCACCAGCAGAATTACGTTGTCCAGAATGGCACGTACTTCCTCCGTATCCTCGTAGGCCAGCGTTTTGATCAGTCTGATGGCGGCGTCGACCCCTGTATATTCGCCCCCGTGAATACTCCCATTGATAAACACAGGCACTTTGAAATCGCCGAATTTATCAATCATCTCCTGTGCTTTTTCGGGATCCTTCAGCATCGTCTGGCGAATGGCCTGGTACTGGCCCAGGCGTCCCATGGCCTCGGGAGACGAAAGAGTAACTAGAAACAGGTTTCGCCCGCCCGCTGACTGACCAATTACGTCGACCTTCACGCGGTTACTATTGACTTCAATCTCGCGCAGCGTCGGCGCTATCTCGGAGTAGAGGATGGAGTCATAGTATGGCGATGGATTTTCTTCCTCTGGGACGGTTTCCCACCAGGGACCCTGGGTTGGTGGTGCCGTCGGTGGACTGGCCATTACGCTGGCAGGTGCGATTAACATAGTAAGGCAGAGGATCGCCAGGAAGTAATATCGCATCTGCATTTTGAATCTCTTCGCAATCATTTTTGCCTCCCTTATCTCGTGGTTACATTCCTTCCTTGCAGAGCCCTCAATCACGGGGCTCTGCCTTATCAGGATGAGAACGCACATATCTATAGGCATCACCTCCTTGTCCTGCCTATCAAGGCAGTTGGCTTTTTGGAGCGGAGCCGAAAACTCTGCCTCTGTAAGGGATTCCTCCTGTCCCGTTGAGCTACAGCGTACTCATAGAAAGCGCAGCCGAGCAGTGTATAGCTGTCAGGCCCAGGCAGGATGATGCCTTTCCCGCCGCCCGTCCGACATAGTTAGGCAATATCCTTCTTCCGCCCCAGTGCAGATGGCTCACAGGATTGCATCTATTCTGAAATTGTTGAAGGTAGTAATTGGGAGAAAAGATGAGAGACGAAACGTACCCCAAGAACTCAGATCATCACCTAAAATTACAGAGGGAAAAATAGGCCCAAAAATACATCAATTCTCGGACAGATCCAACCCGGCGTCCGATTTGACAGGCACCGGCAAGGGGAGTACAATCCAACCTGACAGAATAATGTAAGCTGCACGCTGGTTAATGCTAACTCGCCGTCCAGGCCTTACTTCACCTGGACGGCGTTTGTTTTGATCATCGGATGTGCAGTGCCAACCCATTACCGGCCGTCCGTTCGCTCTGAGCCGACAGCCACCTTATACTATAAAAGGAAACCAAATTAACTGTGACATTTGAACAACTGAAACTTCATCCCAGCCTCATCCAAGGCGTGCATGACCAGGGGTACGACGCCCCCACACCTATTCAAGCCCAGGCTATCCCGGCGGCGTTCCAGGGCCGCGACTTGATTGCCTGTGCGCCGACCGGCACAGGCAAGACAGCCGCCTTCCTGCTGCCGACGCTCCAACACTTGCTGACCGGGCCGGCGCATCAGACGCGGGCATTGGTCTTAACGCCAACTCGCGAGCTGGCGCTTCAGGTAGACGATCAGCTCTCCCTCCTGGGACGGCATACGTCCCTCAACGGAATAGCGCTGTATGGCGGGGTGCCGCTGGGACCTCAACGCCAGGCTTTGCACGCTGGTGCGACGGTCGTCACTGCGACGCCCGGCCGCCTGCTCGACCACATCCGTCGCCGTTGGCTCGATTTAAGCCACGTCGAGGTGTTGGTATTGGACGAGGCCGACCGGATGCTGGATATGGGCTTTTTGCCCGACATCCGCCGCATCCTGGGGTACTTGCCAACCCAACACCAAACGCTGCTATTCTCGGCGACTATGCCTCAAGGAATTGTACGCCTGGCCACGAGTGTGCTGCGCAATCCAGTACGCGTCCAAATCGGACCGGGAACAGTGCCCGCCGCGGGCATCACCCAGACGTTGTTCCCGGTGCCGGAACACCTCAAGACACCGCTGCTCCTGGCGTTACTGAGGGAGGCCAATGTAGAGTCCGCGCTCGTGTTTACCCGGACCAAGCGGCGCACCGAACGGCTCGCCCGCCAACTGGCCAAATCCGGCATCGCGGCTGCCCAAATCCACGGCGATTGCAGCCAGGGCCAGCGCGTGGCTGCGCTGGAGGGCTTCCGCGCCGGCCGGTACCGCGTACTGGTCGCTACCGATGTTGCCGGGCGCGGGATTGACGTGGAAGGCATCTCCCACGTGATCAATTATGACATGCCGGAGACGGTCGAGACGTACGTGCATCGCGCCGGCCGCACCGCTCGGGTTGACGCGGTCGGTCAGGCCATTAGCCTGGTGACGCCGGCCGACGAACCGACTGTGCGCGCTATCGAGCGCGCCATTGGCCAGACCATCGAGCGCAGGCGTCTCAGCGACTTCGACTATACGCTCGAGCCGCCCTCGTACCTTGGCCGGCCCGCCGCCATAGCGCTTCAAAATCGGATCCAGCAACCAACCAGCCTTGCGGACCGCTGGGCATCAATGAATCGCCGCAAGTATTAGCCCTTATATCCGCTAATTTTGGACAGACCCTTACCGATGACTATGGTTGAACTCCGGGCTGAGCGATGCTATAATGAAGTGGTGATCTTACGCATTCGTCTTATCTTGGAGGCTGTTGATGGCCCGACGCCTGTCCCTCGCCTTAGTTGCATTGCTCACTTTTAGCTCCCTACAAGCTTGCACTATCAAGGGCGAGCCCGTGCCCACACCTCTGCCTGCCGTGGTGTCGAGTCCAACGGCCTACGCCATGCCTACATTTATTCCTACCTGGACACCTCGCCCTCCAACGCCTACTAACACGCGCGTGATCCCGATTCCTCCCACTGTCACGCCGGGTCCTAGCCCCACGCCTACCCGCTTGCCGGCACGGACCAAAGCCCTGGTAGTGGGCATTCAGGATAGCCGCACCATCGAGGTCTTGATAGAGGGGCAATCGATTAGCCGAGGATTTATGGTTCGGCTTTTGGGCCTCGAACCACCCTTGTTGAGTGATCCGTGGGCAGAGGTCGCCCTCGAGTGGCTGGCGCAGGAGATCGGACGGCAGGTGGTGATCCTGGAAAGCGACGAAAAAGAACGGGACGCTCAGGGGAATCTGCTGCGTTATGTGTGGAAAGACGGGCGCATGATCAATGTGACAATGCTTCAGCTTGGCCTGGCGACTGCCTCTGACGATGTGGGAACGTTGCGTTTTGGCGCCGACCTGCTGGACGCTCAGGCCGATATCGAGGCCGCCGCGCGTGGCTTGTGGGGGGGGGCGCCGACCTTCACTCCCACGCCAGTTACTGCTACCGCCACCCTGACCACAACTCAAACACCCACAATAACACTGGTGGCGACACACACACTTACAGCTACGCTGACTGCGACGCCGGCTGTGACGGTTACGACGAGATCAACCTCATCGCCGTAATTCGTCTGAATTGGTAACCACTCAACCCAACCTCCCGGAGCAAAGCCCCCCACGGGGTTTTGCGTCTCAAAGCTCGAACAAGCTGACGATTTCAACTATAAACCAGCTAAACCTGCCCCGTGGGGAGGCTTTGCTCCGGGAGGCTGAGCAGTTACCTGAATTGTTACTATCCGGCTGCATTACCATTGCTGGGAACCTGGGTTTTCTAATGTCGTCTTCCAACTCGCGCCCTCCTACAGACTATCG